>NZ_JAPCIV010000032.1:0-57502 GCF_027707585.1 Aeromonas sp. QDB39
TGGGAGTCACATGGAAGATCAGATCCTGGAAAACGGGAAAAGTTCCGTTCAGACCGCTATTTGTGTATAAGAGTCAGCCTCCAGGTCGCGCTGGGTATATTCGTCGGCCATCTCGGGGGGGAGGATCTCGTCCACCCGCTTGCCCAGCAGCTCGGCCTTGCTGATGCCGGTGATCTGGGTGAAGGTCGGGTTGCAACTGATGAAGCGTCCCTCGACATCCTTGTAGAACACCGGGATGGGGATTGCCTTGAGCAGGGACTCGTTGAAGCGCTGCATGTCGACCAGCTCCGCCTGCTGGCGCAGAGCCAGCTGCTCGCTATCCCGGCACAGCTGGATGGCGCGGGCCAGGTTGCCGAGGATGGGGCTGAACAGGTGGCAGAGCTGCTCTCCCTGCTGCTCCGCATTGGGGGAGAGCAGCAGCATCAGGTAGCCCCCCTCGATCCGCAGCCGATAGGCAAACGGGTAGGGGCGCGAGCCTGGCAGCGGCAGCGCTGCCCGCAGGATGCACTGCTCGCCGTCGCTGACCCAGTGGGGCAGTGGGAGCGGCTCTCCCTGATGGCGAAGCAGCTGCTCGTCGCCGATCGCCTTGATGATCTTGTACTCCCCCTGCGGCAACTGCTGCAGCACCAGCCCGACCGGGCAGGCGCAGTGAAACAGAAAGCGCTGCAGCACCTTGGTCAGCAGGGCATCCAGCGTGACCTCGCGGCCGATGCAGAGGGCGAGATCGCAGACGATGGCCATGGCGTGGTCGTTGTTCATCGCAATCCCTCCCCGTTGCAGAGAATGGCGCCGTTGTGAAACAGCGGATAGTCCCCCGGCCGCAGGTTGCCAATCTCGCCAAGGGAGAGGGCGCCGACCAGCTGGTGGGCGCCGCTGTGAGTGAAGAGGGTCTCCAGCTCAAGCGTACTCTGCTCGCCGAAGTGCTGCTGACGGCCGGCGCAGTAGTAGATCTCGAGGCGCTCCGGTGCCCCGTGCCGGCTCAGTTTTTCGGCCAGCTCGATGGCGTGGGCGGTCGGGCTGTGCGGCGCCTTGAGCAGGGTGAGGATGCTGTGATCCGGCACTTCCCCGACGCAGAGCAGCGCTCCCTCGTCGGTGACGGCGACCGGGATGCGCACGATGACGTCGCCGTTGGCCCGCAGCAGCCCAAGCGGCAGGTGGACGCCGTACTGGTAGAACTGCTCCGGAGTCAGGCGCTGCTGGAACTGTTGCTGGACCAGGGCCTGGTAGCGGCTGAAGGCGGGCTGCCAGTCGATGAAGGAGATCTTGTTGCCCTCGCTGCTGGTAGCCAGCATGGGCTGGGCGGTGAGCTGATAGCCGTGCTCGAGCAGGGGGTAGCTGCGATGGGGCAGCAGGGTGCAGCAG
Source organism: Aeromonas sp. QDB39 (assembly GCF_027707585.1). NCBI lineage: Bacteria > Pseudomonadati > Pseudomonadota > Gammaproteobacteria > Aeromonadales > Aeromonadaceae > Aeromonas > Aeromonas sp. QDB39. Next base: position 1,363 of record NZ_JAPCIV010000032.1, read on the forward strand.
ACCGCCTGTTCCAGCAGCCTGTGGTTGTCGAACAGGCAGGGCATGGGGCGAAACTGGCCGCTGCCGGCATTGACGCCGGCATAGTGGACCCTGTCCGCGAGATGCAGATAGATCCCCTCGAGGAGGGAAGCGATGTTGGGGATCATGGCATCGAAGGTCAGAAAGAGGGTCGGTATGCCTTCGGCTGGTGGCCACTGTGCAAGACGAGGGGCCAACGCGTCGCAGAGGATATGGGCCTGCTCATCTGCGCTGGCGATGGGATCGAGCGGGATGAGCAGCGGGGCGTGGGAGGCCGGGCGCGGCAGCAGCCAGGCGCCACGCTCATGAAAGCCGTGACGGCTGAGGAGGCGCGGAAAGAGGGCGCCGCTGAGTTGAATTTCGAGGTTCAGGCACTGCTGCTGCAGGTCGGCTACGTGCGCTGCATCCTGCTCGGCCAGCAAGACGTCGAGCCGTTGGCCGCGATAGGGGCGCAGTGCCTCGGCCAGTGGCTGCGCATCGAATGAATGAAACGCGGGCTGCATCATCGTTCGGAACTCCTTTCCTGCCAATCATCAATATATCAGCAAGGGGGCGCGGTGGATACCCGGTCGTGTCCGGCAAGCGAGCATAACCCGTTATAAAGGCAGATAAATTTGAGAAAGCTGGTCAGGCATCCCGCTTTGGGCTGATAAAAAAACCGGCCACTTGGGCCGGTTTTTTGGGTGGAGTGAAATCAGTGCAGCACCACGTTCTGGAAGCCCTGCACCAGGCTGATGACCGGCTGGGGATAGAGACCCAGTGCCACCACCAGCGCGGCGGAGAGCAGTACCACCAGACCACCGGAGGTGATGGCCCAGTCCCCCTTGGCATCGCGCAGCTGCATGCCGGGCTCGCGCAGGTAGAGGGTGACCATGACCCGCAGGTAGTAGTAGAGACCCAGCGCACTGCCGAGCACGATGGCGCCGGAGAGCCACCACAGCTTCGCATCGACGGTCACCCCGATCAGGTAGAACTTGCCGATGAAGCCGAGCGTCATGGGGATACCGGCCAGCGAGAGCATCATCACGGTCAGCACGGCGGTCAGGTAGGGACGACGCCAGAACAGGCCGCGGTAGCTGTGCAGGGAGTCCGCATCCTTGCCGCGATAGGGGCTGGACATCATGCTGATGACGCCGAAGGCCCCCAGGCTGGTGAACAGATACATCAGCAGATAGACGCCGGCCGCTTCCACCGGCATCTGGCCGAGACGGCTCGCCACGATCACCGCCAGCAGGTAACCGAAGTGGGAGATGGAGGAGTAACCCATCATCCGCTTGATGTTGGTCTGCAGCAGAGCCAGCAGGTTACCGATGACGATGGAAACCACCGCCATGGCGGCCAGCAGCCAGTGGATCATGGGATCCGCGGCGGCGGGCACCGCCAGGTAGAAGCGCAGCAGCACGCAGAACACGGCTATCTTGCTGACGGTGGCGAGGAAGGTGGCCACCGGGGCCGGCGCCCCTTCGTACACGTCCGGAGTCCAGAGGTGGAACGGCGCCAGGGAGAGCTTGAAGGCAAAGCCGACCAGCATCAGACCCAGACCGCCCATCAGCAGCGGGTGGTGGGCCGGGGTGGTGGCCAGGGTCAGCCCCAGATCGCTGAAGCTCAGGCTGCCGGCCTGGGCATAGAGCAGCGCCATGCCGAACAGCAGGAAGGCGGTAGCGGCGGCGGAGAGCACCATGTACTTGATGCTGGCCTCCAGCGAGTGGCGCTCGCGATAGGCGTAGCCCACCAGACCGAACATCGGCAGGGTCAGCATCTCGATCCCGATGAACAGGGAGGCGAGGTGACGTGAGCCGGCCAGCACCAGGCCACCGGCGGTGGCGATCAGCAGCAGCAGGTAGAACTCTTCCCGGTTGTCCGGATAGCCCTTGAGCCAGGAGCGGCCGAAGGTACAGGTCGCCAGGGCGCCGATGAGCACCAAGCCCATGTAGAAGACGGCGTAGCCATCGATCTGCAGCAGCGGGGTGACCCCCTGATCTCCTTGCGCCATCACGATGGGCAGGGAGAAGAGCGCCAGGTTGAGACCGGCGATGGTGACCACGAAGGCGGTGTCATCACACCGTTTCCAGGCGATGGCCAGCATCAGGGCCACCATGGCCCCGGTTGTCAGCAACAGGGGCAGCAGGGCCAGCAGTTGCGAAGCGGTGAAGGTCATTGCAGTGCTCCTGTAATGGACAAGGAAGGCAACAGGGCCAGCGGTTTAACAGCGGTCACTCTCATTGCAATGCTCCTGCGAAGGGCAGGGCGTACCAGTGCAGCACGCTCAGCAGGCTGTTGCCCGCGGTGTCGAGCACAGGTTGGGGATAGACACCGAGCAGTACCAAAAGACCGGCGATGGTCATCATCATCACCAGCTCGCGGCTGTCGAGCCCCTTGAGGACGCTCTCGTCCTTGGGGGTACCGAAGCAGGCGCGCTGCAGCATGATGAGGGAGTAGACCGAGGCCAGCACCAGGCCGAAGGTGGCGATGATGGTGAGCACGGGGGCAACCTGGAAGCTGCCGATGAGGATCAGGAACTCGCCGACGAAGTTGCCGGTACCCGGCATCCCCAGAGAGGCGACCGAGAAGAACAGCATCACGCCGGGCAGGTAGCGCAGACGGCCCCACAGCCCGCCCATCAGACGCAGGTCCCGGGTGTGCAGACGCTCGTAGAGCTGACCGCACAGGATGAAGAGGCCGGCGGCGGAGAGACCGTGGGCGATCATCTGCACCACGGCGCCCTGCAGGGCCAGCTCGCTGCCGGAGTAGATGGCGATCATCACGAAGCCCATGTGGGAGATGCTGGTGTAGGCCACCAGCCGCTTGATGTCGGTCTGGGCGAACGCCACGATGGCGCCGTAGACGATGCCGATGAGACCCAGCACCATGGCGTAGGGGGCAAATTCGGCGGACGCCTCGGGGAACAGCGGCAGGGCGAAGCGCAGCAGACCGTAGGCGGCGGTTTTCAGCAGGATCCCCGCCAAGTCCACGGAACCCGCGGTCGGTGCCTGGCTGTGGGCATCCGGCAGCCAGCCGTGCAGCGGTACCAGCGGCATCTTGACCGCGAAGGCGATGAAGAAGCCCAGCATCAGCAGCCACTGCACACCCTTGCTCATCGGGGTATTCAGCAAGTCCTGATAGTCAAAGGTGAACACGCCGGTGGCGGCATGGTGAGTCAGCACCAGGCCGAGGATGGCGACCAGCATGATGAGGCCGCTGACCTGGGTGTAGATGAAGAACTTGGTGGCAGCGTTGATCCGGGATTTGCCGTCGGTGACCGAGTGGCCCCACAGCGCAATCAGGAAGTACATCGGTACCAGCATCATCTCCCAGAAGAAGAAGAAGAGGAACAGGTCCAGCGCCATGAAGACGCCGAGCACGCCACCCAGGATCCACAGCAGGTTGAGGTGGAAGAAGCCGATGCGCTGCACGATTTCCTTCCAGGAACAGAGGATGGCCAGCACGCCGATAAAGCAGGTGAGGATCACCATCAACAGCGACAAGCCATCCACCGCCAGGTGCAATGAGATGCCGAAGCGGGGGATCCAGGGCAGTTGCAGTTCGGCGGCCCAGACGGGCACGCCGCCCTGGGCGGCCAGGGTGAAGTCACCGCTCCACCAGATGGCGCAGGAGAGCAGCAGACAGGCGCTCATCGACAGCAGGGCGACCCAGCGTACGAAGTACTCGCCGAATCGCTCGGTCTGCCAACAGAGCAGACCGCCGATGAAGGGTATTAACAAGATCCAGAGTAAGGTCACGATATCAGCTCTCGTCTATGTTCTAGTCACTGTGCAGGCCCGTGGGCTTGCTGCGAGTTCAGGGGCTGCATCACGGGATCAGCCGAGCAGCAGCAGGGCCAGGATCAGGGCGGCGCCCATCCCCATGGAGGCTGCATACCAGCGCAACTTGCCGGAAACGGTCCAGGCCAACAGCTGGTGGCCACTCTGTGCCAGCCAGGCCGGCAGGTTCATCATCCAGTCCAGCGGATCCTTGCCGAGCAGCCGGGTCGCCAGCAGATACGGCTTGACCCACAGCTGATCGTAAAGCCAGTCAAAGCCCCAGGCATTGAACCAGAGAGTGCTGAGCAACTTGCCCGGCGCACTGTTGGCCACGCTGCTGGCCAAGCGGCGCTCGCCCAGGAACAGGAAGGCAGCCAGTGCGATGCCGGCGATGGCGATGACGGCGGAGGTGATCTCCAGTCCATGGCGCCCCTCTTCGATGTGATCCCCCGGACCTGCCGGCAGTACCCCCGCCAGCGGCGGCACGATCAGGGCGCCGATACCGGTGGAGAGCACCAGCAGGACCAGCAGCGGCAGCTGATGGGCCAGGCCGTGACCGGCGTGAGCCTGGGTCTGCTCCTTGCCGTGGAAGGCGATGAAAATCAGGCGGAAGGTGTAGAGGGAGGTGAGGAAGGCACCACCCAGACCGGCCCACAGCAGGGCGCTCTGGCCGCTGGCCTGCACCTGCCACAAGATGGCGTCTTTACTGTAGAAACCGGCGGTCACCAGCGGCAGCGCGGCCAGGGCCGAGCCCCCCACCAGGAAGCAGGCATAGACCAGCGGCAGGCTTTTGCGCAGGCCTCCCATCTTGAAGATGTTCTGCTCGTGGTGGGTTGCGACGATCACGGCACCGGCGGAGAGGAACAGCAGCGCCTTGAAGAAGGCGTGGGTCATCAGGTGGAAGATGGCCCCTTCCCAGGCGCCAACACCGAGGGCCAGGAACATGTAGCCGATCTGGCTCATGGTGGAGTAAGCCAGGATCCGCTTGATGTCGGTTTGCACCAGGGCGGCAAAGCCTGCCAGCACCAGGGTGATGGCACCGACCAGCGCCACCAGATGCAGGATCTCGGGGGCCAGCAGGAACAGGCCGTGGGTACGGGCGATGAGATAGACACCGGCGGTCACCATGGTGGCCGCGTGGATCAGCGCCGAGACCGGGGTCGGGCCCGCCATCGCGTCCGCCAGCCAGGTTTGCAGCGGCAGCTGGGCCGATTTGCCGACGGCGCCGCCAAGCAGCATCAGACAGGCAAACGACAGGGCAGGGGAGCCCTCGGCAAACATCAGCGGTGCACGGACCAGCAACTCGTGAATGTTGAGGGTACCCAGCTCCCGGTAGAGGACAAACAGACCGATGGCGAGGAACACGTCGCCGACCCGGGTCACCACGAACGCCTTGAGGGCGGCGGCGCCGTTGGCCGGGTTGCGGTAGTAGAAGCCGATCAGCAGGTAGCTGCACAGCCCCACCCCTTCCCAGCCGAGGTAGACGAACAGCAGGTCATCGGCCAGCACCAAGAACACCATGCTGGCGATGAACAGGTTGGTGTAGGTGAAGAAGCGTGAATAGCCCTCTTCTCCGCGCATGTACCAGGAGGCGAACAGGTGGATGAAGAAACCCACCCCGGTGACCACGCCGAGCATGGTCAGCGACAGGCCGTCCAGCGCCAGGCGGAAGGTCGGGGTGAATTCACCCACCGAGATCCACTGCCACAGGGTCTGGGTATAGACGCCGCCAGCTGGCATGGTGTTGAGAAAATCGATGCCGACCCACAGGGTAGTGAGGGCCGACAGCCCTATGCTGCCGACGCCGATGAGCGCAGCAGTACGCTCGCCGAAACGACCGATGGAGAAGGCCAGCACCAGCCATCCCAGCAGCGGAAAAAGAAAAGTCAGGTATAGGAGGCTCATCCGCGCATCTCGCTCACAGTGTCCACGTTGAGGGTGTGGTAACGACGATAGAGCAGCAGTAACAGGGCGAGGCCGATACTGGCCTCCGCTGCCGCCAGAGAAATCACCAGTATGTACATGATCTGGCCATCAGCCTGGGCCCAGCGGCTGCCAGCCACCACGAATGCCAGTGCCGACGCGTTCATCATGATCTCGATACTCATGAGGATAAACAGCAAGTTGCGACGTATCAGCAGGCCGCACAGGCCGATACAGAACAGCACGGCAGCCAGCAGCAGGCCGTGTTCCATCGGGATTCCGTTCATCATTGACCTCCTTCTTGAGACGGATGTGCCGAGGCTTTTGGCACGGAGAGCACTTCCCCGCTCTTGTCTTCACGGCCCAGGTGATAGGCGGTGACCAGACCCGCCAGCAGCAGGATGGAGGCAAGCTCCACCGCCAGCACGTAAGGACCGAACAGGGCGATGCCGACCGCTTTGGCACTGACGTCGGTCAGACCGAGTTCACCGCCGGTGACCCCGAGAATGCCGTAGGCCAGAAAACCCAGCAGAATGAGCGAAAGCAGGCCGGGGCCCACCCAGGTGGTGGGGGTGAGCCAGTTCTTTTCCTGATCCTGGGCCGAGCCCAGGTTCAGCATCATCACCACGAACACGAACAGCACCATGATGGCGCCCGCATAGACGATCACTTGCAGGGCGCCCGCGAAGGAGGCGCCCAGGCAGAAGAAGATCATGGCCACGGCGATGAGGGAGATAATGAGATTGAGCAGCGCGTGCATCGGATTGCTGGTGCTGATCACCCGCAGCGTGCTGTAAATGGCGACCAGGGCCGCGGCATAGAATGCCAGTTCCATGATTGACTCCTCAGGGCAGCAGGCTCTTGACATCGATGGGCTTGGCTTCGTTTTCGGCATCCCCTTTCGGCTTGCCGTCGATGGCCATCCCGCTCATGCGGTAGAAGTTGTAATCCGGATACTTGCCGGGGCCGCTTATCAGCAGATCTTCCTTCTCGTACACCAGATCCTGGCGGCGGTACTCACCCATCTCGAAATCCGGCGTCAGCTGGATGGCGGTGGTGGGGCAAGCCTCTTCGCACAGGCCGCAGAAGATGCAGCGGGAGAAGTTGATGCGAAAGAACTCCGGGTACCAGCGACCATCTTCCCGCTCGGATTTCTGCAGCGAGATGCAGCCGACCGGGCAGGCCACCGCACACAGGTTGCAGGCCACGCAGCGCTCGTCGCCGTCCGGATCGCGGGTCAGCACGATGCGGCCGCGATAGCGGGGCGCCGCATAGACGGCCTGTTCCGGATAGTTGAGGGTCTCGCGGGGGCTCCAGGCATGGGAGAACACCATGCCCAGGCTGCGCAATTGGGTGCCGACACCCTTGATGATGTTAATAATTTTCATAGTCGTGCCTCACTGCACATTCATCAGCACCACAGCCCGTACCGGCTGCATCCCGAGCGGGATGCAGGGCGGCGGGCAAGCAGACGTTCCAGCCAAACGGCATCACAATTTTTCTGTCCATTGCGGCCTCACTGCGCATTCATCAGCACCACGGCGCCGGTGACCAGCATGTTGAGCAGGGTCAGTGGCAGGCAGACTTTCCAGCCAAACGACATCACCTGGTCAAAGCGCGGGCGGGGCAGGGAGGCCCGCAGCAGGATGAAGAACACCATGAAACAGGCGGTCTTCAGGGCAAACCAGATGAAAGGCGGCAGCCAGGGGCCGTGCCAGCCACCGAAGAACAGGGTCACGATGAGCGAAGAGATCAGCACGATGCCGATGTACTCGCCCACGAAGAACAGACCCCATTTCATGCCCGCATACTCGATGTGATAACCGTCGGCGAGCTCCTGCTCTGCTTCCGGCTGGTCAAACGGATGGCGGTGGGTGACGGCGACGCCGGCAAACAGGAAGGTGATGAAACCCAGGATCTGGGGGATCACGTTCCACAATCCAGCCTGGGCTTCCACGATATCCCGCAGGTTGAAGCTGCCGGTCTGGATGACGATGCCCATCAAGGAGAGGCCCAGGAACACCTCGTAGGAGAGGGTCTGAGCCGAGGCGCGCAGGCTGCCGAGCAATGAGTACTTGTTGTTGCTCGACCAGCCGGCGAACAGCACGGCGTAGACCGCCAGCCCCGCGATGGCCAGGATGTAGAGCAGCCCCACGTTGAGGTCCGCCACGCCCCAGGTGGGGGTGATCGGCACCACCGCAAACGCCAGAATGAAGGCGGTGAAGGCGATGATGGGGGCCAGCACGAAGATCCGGCGATCGGCGAATGGCGGGATCCAGTCCTCTTTGAAGAACATCTTGATCATGTCGGCCGCCAGCTGCAGCAGGCCGAAGGGGCCTACCCGGTTGGGGCCGTAACGATCCTGCCACAGCGCCAGCAGACGGCGCTCGATGAAGCTCATGAAGGCGCCGGCCCCCACGATCCCCACTAGCACGATCAATGCCTTGCCGATTTCCAGCAACAGATCGATCAGAGAGTCGCTCATGCGATGGCCTCCTGCAGGTTAGCGAGATATTGCTGGTGCAGGGCGGTCGGCAGACTGTTGACACCGAGCGGCAGACCCACCAGACCCGCGGTCAGATGCTCGCTCAGACGCAGGGTCAGCCGCCAGTGATGGCCACCCCAGGAGAAGGCGACCTGGCTGCCGGCACTGAGGGCGAGACGGTTGGCGTCGGCCGGGTTCAGTACCAGCACGGGCTCGCTCATGCGGGCCTGGATGACCGGGCTCCTGGCAGACAGCTCTTCGCCGCCAAACAGCTGGTCATAGCTCACCACCTGCAGCGCCTCTTTGGCGCTGAACGGGGCGGGAACGGTGTCGAACCAGCCGAGGTTGTCCTCACCCGCTTCCAACAGACGGCGACCGGGATCCCCGGCACGCAGGTTGCCACCCACTTCATCCTGGAACTTGTTCCAGGCGGACGGGGAGTTCCAGCCCGGCGCCCAGGCGAACGGCACCTGTTGCAGCGGCTGGCGGGCACCGGCGTAGCCTTCCATGGAGAAGTTGAAGGGCGAGTCGGGATCCTGGGCGACTCTGGGCTCGCTCACGTTCTGGTCCGCCAGCATGGAGGTGCGGCCACTGTAGCGGTGCGGCTCGCGGGCGAGCTTCATGCCACGGATGCGCAGACCCGCGTTGGGAGCGGCCTCGCGCATGCTGGTCAGCAGCGGGGCGCTGGCGGCGCAGGCACTGCTCACCTCGTCAAAGGTGTTCCAGCGCAGCGGTTTGCGATCCTGCACGCCTTGCAGGGCGGCCAGCCAGCGCCAGCTCTCGCGCACCTGAATGTCGGCGTTGTAGAAGGCAGGGGCATAAACCTGGAAGAAGCGCTGGGCGCGGCCTTCCATGTTGATGAGGGTACCGTCGGCCTCGGCGAAGCTGGCGGCAGGCAGCACCAGGTTCGCCTTCTGGGTGGTGCCGGTGTCCTGATGGTCGACCACCAGCAGGTGCTGCAGACGGTCGATGGCGGCATCAACGCGGCTGCGCGGTGCGCGGCGGTAGAGATCGTTCTCGAGCATCACCAGCGCGAGCTTCTCTTCGCTTTCGATACGATCAAAAGCGGCTTCCAGCGGGGCGGCATTGCCGGCCAGCATGGCCAGCCCCAGGCTGTTGGTCTCCTGAGCGACCAGAGCGAGCTCCACGGCCTGGCCACGGCCCTTGAGGGCGCGGGCGATGTTGCTGGCCGCCTCGAGCAGCGCCTGGCTGCGGGCACCGGTGCCGGCGATGATGAGCGGCTTCTTGGCGTTGCCGAGCAGCGTGGCCCAGCTGGCGGCCAGGGCCTGTTGCTCGGGGGCGAGATCGGTCAGGGCAGGGGCGCTGCCATCGAGCAGATGGGCGATGGCGAAGCCGAGGCGCGCCTGATCCGCGTGGGGAGCGTGCAGGGTGCCGCTCGCCACGTCGTCCAGTCGGGTGCTGTCCAGGCTGGTGATCAGCAGCGGGTAGCGCTCGTTCTGGGCCAGGGTCTGCACCGCGGCGACCTGCCACAGATCCACTTTCAGCTTGCGGGCGATTTCGCGGCCCTTGCCCTTGACTGCCTGACGCAGGGCCAGGGCGATGCGGGCGGCGGTCTGGGTGACATCCTCGCCGAGCACCAGCATGGCGTCGGCCTCTTCCATGTCACGCAGGCTGGGGGTGCGCACACCACCGTGCTGCAGGATCTGCAGCATCTTCTGCAGGCATTCCCATTCGCTTTGCTCGACGCCGCTGTAGAAGTTGGCGGCACCCACCAGTTCGCGCAGGGCGAAGTTGCTCTCAAGCGACGCGCGGGGCGAGCCGATGCCGATGACGCCGGCGGCGGTGCGCAGGGCATCGGCGGCACGGTTCAGGGCGCCGTCCACCGTGATGGCCAGCTTGTCACAGCCATCCTGCAGCAGGGGCTGGCGCGGGCGGTCGGTCAGATTGACGTGGCCGTAGCCGAAGCGGCCGCGGTCGCACAGGAAGTAGTGGTTCAGGGCGCCGTGATAGCGGTTCTCGATGCGGCGCAGTTCGCCATAACGTTCACCTGGACTGATGTTGCAGCCAACCGAGCACCCTTGGCAGATGCTGGGGGCGAACTGCATGTCCCACTTGCGGTTGTAGCGCTCGGAGTGGGTCTTGTCGGTGAACACGCCGGTGGGGCAGACCTCCACCAGGTTGCCGGAGAACTCGCTCTCCAGAGTGCCATCCTCGACCCGGCCGAAGTAGACGTTGTCGTGGGCGCCGTAGACCCCGAGATCCTCGCCGCCAGCGTAGTCCTTGTAGTAACGGACGCAGCGATAGCAAGCAATGCAGCGGTTCATCTCGTGGTTGATGAAGGGGCCCAGATCCTGATTCTGGTGGGTGCGTTTGGTGAAACGGTAGCGGCGGCTGTTGTGGCCGGTCATCACCGTCATGTCCTGCAGGTGGCAGGCGCCACCCTCTTCGCACACCGGGCAGTCGTGGGGGTGGTTGGTCATCTGCCACTCCACCACCGTCTTGCGGAACTCCTTCGCCTCTTCGTCCTCGATGGAGATATAGGTGCCATCGGTGGAGGGGGTCATGCAGGACATGACCAGGCGGCCGCGCTTGTCGTCGGCATTCTGATACTGCTTCACCGCACACTGGCGGCAGGCGCCGACGCTACCGAGCGCCGGGTGCCAGCAAAAATAGGGGACGTCCAGACCAAGGGACAGACAGGCTTGCAGCAGGTTATCTGCCCCGTCTACCTCGTACTCTTTACCGTCTACATGAATGGTGGCCATACAACTTCCCTGACTTCAATGAGATAAATTCTTTGGCTCGCGCCGGTTCAGCGGGCCCGCGGCGGGCGTACTGCGCGCCTTACCAGCGCTCGCCCAGCAGGTTGGGCTGGATACCCTTGAGCTGCTTGCGATTATCCTGCGGCGCCTTGACGCCGGCCTCGAATTCCGACCGGAAATACTTCATCGCACTGCCCAGCGGCTCGATGGCGCCAGGGGCATGGGCGCAGAAGGTCTTGCCTGGGCCGAGGAAGCTGACCAGCTGCTCCAGGGTGGCGAGATCCCCAGGCTGACCCTCGCCCCGCTCCAGCGCGCGCAGCAGTTTGACGCTCCAGGGCAGGCCGTCGCGGCAGGGGGTGCACCAGCCGCAGGACTCGCGGGCGAAGAACTCTTCCATGTTGCGCAGCAGAGAGACCATGTTGATGCTGTCATCCACCGCCATGGCAAGGCCCGTGCCCATTCGGGTGCCGACCTTGCCGATGCCGCCGGCGTACATCTGGGCATCCAGGTGCTCGGGCAGCAGGAAGCCGGTACCGGCACCGCCTGGTTGCCAGGCTTTCAGGCGATAGCCGGGCTTCATGCCACCGGCATAGTTTTCGAACAGCTCGCGGGCGGTGATGCCAAATGGCAGCTCCCACAGGCCGGGGTTGTTGACCTTGCCGGAGAAGCCCATCAGCTTGGTGCCGTGATCTTCCGAGCCCGGCAGCGCCAGCCCCTGATACCAGGCCACACCGTTGCCGATGATGGCGGGCACGTTGCACAGGGTCTCGACGTTGTTGACGCAGGTCGGCTTGCCCCAGACGCCGGAAACGGCGGGGAAGGGGGGCTTGGCGCGCGGGTTGGCGCGGCGCCCTTCCAGGGAGTTGATGAGCGCCGTCTCTTCGCCGCAGATGTAACGACCTGCGCCGGTGTGGACGAACAGCTCGAAGTCAAAGCCCGAGCCCAGGATGTTCTTGCCGAGCAGACCGGCGGCCTTGGCCTCGATCACCGCGCGGCGCAGGTTGGCTGCGGCATCGACGTACTCACCGCGCAAGAAGATGTAGCCACGGTAGGCCTTGAGGGCCTTGGCCGAGATGATCATCCCCTCGATCAGCAGGTGGGGCAGTTGCTCCATCAACAGCCGATCCTTGTAGGTGTTCGGCTCCATCTCGTCGGCGTTGCAGAGCAGGTAACGGATGTTCATGCTCTCGTCTTTGGGCATCAGGCCCCACTTCACGCCGGTGGAGAAACCGGCGCCGCCGCGACCCTTGAGACCGGCATCCTTGACGGTGCCGACGATCTCGTCCGGGCTCATCTGGCTCAGTGCCTTGCGGGCCGCATCGTAACCCTGCTTGCTCTGGTATTCATCCAGCCAGACCGGCTGGCCGTCGTCGCGCAGCCGCCAGGTGAGGGGATGGGTCTCGGCCGCGCGGGCGATGCGATTGGCGGTACCAAGGGATGCCAGACTCATGGGTAAGCCTCCAGGGTCTTGAGCAGGCTGACGGCGTCGAGCCCACCGTAGGTGTCATCGTCGATCATCAGCGCCGGCCCCTTGTCGCAGTTGCCGAGGCAGCAGACCGGCAGCAGGGTGAAGCGGCCGTCGGCAGAGGTCTGGCCGGGGGCCAGGTCCATCACCTCTTTCAGGCCGGCCAGCAGTTGTTCGTGGCCGTTGATGTAGCACACCATGCTGTCGCAGACGCGGATGATGTGGCGACCGACCGGCTGGCGGAAGATCTGGCTGTAGAAGGTGGCGACCCCCTCCACGTCGCTGGCGGGGATGCCGAGCTCGGCGGCGATGGCGTGGATGGCACCGTCAGGCACCCAGCCGCGGGCCTGCTGCACTATCTTGAGCGCTTCAATGCTGGCAGCACGGGGATCTTCGTAGTGGTGTTTCTCATGCTCGATGGCATCGCGTTCTGCCTGGCTCAGGACGAAATCCTTCCCCTTGCCCTGGCATGAACTCTGTCCCTGCGGGGACTGATTGTGTTGGCACTGACATTGCTGGCTCATGGCTTAACCTTTTGTGGCTTGTCCTTTTTGTCGTGTAACGGGTCTTGGTAACAGCCGTTACTCAACGGTCCACATCCGACATAACGAAATCGATACTGCCCAGATAGACGATGAGGTCCGACACCATCTGGCCACGGATCACCGAGGGGATCTGTTGCAGGTGAGCAAAGCTCGGGGTGCGGATCCGGGTCCGGTAGCTCATGGTGGAGCCATCGCTGGTCAGGTAATAACTGTTGATCCCCTTGGTCGCCTCGATCATCTGGAAGGACTCGGCGGCCGGCATGACCGGGCCCCACGACACTTGCAGGAAGTGGGTGATCAGGGTCTCGATGTCCTGCAGGGTGCGCTCTTTGGGCGGTGGTGTGGTGAGCGGGTGATCCGCCTTGAACGGCCCCTCCGGCATGTTCTTCATGCACTGCTCTATGATGCGCATGCTCTGGCGCACCTCCTCGATGCGCACCAGGGCGCGATCGTAGGCATCGCCGTTGGCGCCGACCGGCACTTCGAATTCGAACTGATCGTAGCCGGAGTAGGGGCGCCACTTGCGCACGTCGAAGTTGAGGCCGGTGGCGCGCAGACCGCCGCCCGTGGTGCCCCAGGCCAGCGCCTGTTCGGTATTGTAGGCGGCGACGCCGATGGTGCGGCCACGCAGTATGCTGTTGCGCATGGCGGCCTTCTCATAGTCCATCAGTCGCTTGGGCAGCCAGCTCAGCAGGTTGTCTTGCACCAGCCGCTGCCAGCCGACGGGCAGATCGTGGGCCACGCCGCCGATGCGGAACCAGGCCGGATGCATGCGGGCGCCGGTGATGGCCTCGATGATGGTGTAAATCCGCTGCCGGTCGGTGAAGGTGAAGAAGACCGGGGTCATGGCACCCACGTCCTGGATATAGGTACCGATGAACAGCAGATGACTCTGGATGCGGAACAGCTCAGCCAGCATCACCCGGATCATGTCGACCCGCTGTGGCACCTTGATGCCGGCCAGCTTCTCGACCGCCAGCACGTAAGGCAGGTTGTTCATCACCCCGCCTAAGTACTCGACCCGGTCGGTGTAGGGGATGTAGCTGTGCCAGGACTGGCGCTCGCCCATCTTCTCTGCACCGCGGTGGTGATAACCGATGTCGGGCACGCAGTCGCGGATCTCTTCGCCATCGAGCTGCAGCACCAGGCGGAAGGCGCCGTGCGCGGAGGGGTGGTTGGGGCCGAGGTTCAAGAACATGTAGTCCTCGTTCTCGTTGCCACGGGCCATGCCCCACTCTTCCGGTTTGAACAGCAGGTTGTCCTGCTCCTGATCCTGTTTGACCGCATCGAGCATGAAGGGATCAAATTCGGTGGCGCGCGCTGGATAATCCTTGCGCAGCGGGTGACCCTGCCAGCTCTTGGGCATCATGATGCGGGTCAGGTGGGGGTGACCATCGAAATTGATGCCCATCAGATCCCACACTTCCCGTTCATACCAGTTGGCGTTGGGGAAGTGGCGGCTGACGGTGGGCAGCGTCAGATCCCCCTCCTTGAGCGGCACCTTCAACATCAGGTCGGCGTTGCGATCGATGGAAATGAGGTGATAGAAGACGGTGAAGTCGCTGTCGGGCAGATCGTGGCGATGGCTGCGCATCCGCTCGTCGGTGGCGCTGAGATCGAATAGCATCACGAACGGGGAGGGGAGCTTGCGCAGGAAGCCCATGACATCCAGCAGCAGCTCGCGGGAGAGCCAGACCACCGGCACGCCGGTACGGGTATTCTGGATGGTGAAACGTTCGGCACCGAAATGGGCGAACAGCTCGCCGATCACCTGAGCGTCTTTGTGATCACTCGGTTGCCACTGGGCCATGGCGTAGTTGCTGGGGAATTCTCGAGTCAGTTTCATGGTCAGATCTCATCCGGCGTGCGCAGGTTGGTGACGTTGATCCGCTCGCCACGCTTGCGGTCCTTCTCGGCAGGCATTTGGGGACGATAGATGCCCTGATCGCCAACGACCCAGGAGAGCGGACGGCGCTCCTTGCCGATGGAGTCCTGCAGCAGCATCAGCGCCTGCAGGAATGCCTCGGGACGGGGCGGACAACCCGGAATATAGACGTCGACCGGCAGGAACTTGTCGACGCCTTGAACGACCGAGTAGATGTCGTACATGCCGCCGGAGTTGGCACAGGCACCCATGGAAATAACCCACTTGGGTTCGAGCAGCTGTTCATAAAGACGCTGGATGACGGGGGCCATCTTGATGAAAGGGGTGCCGGCGATCACCATGAAATCGGCTTGGCGCGGTGAGGCACGAATGACTTCGGCACCGAAGCGGGCCACATCATGGGGGGAGGTGAAGGCGGTACACATCTCTACGTAGCAGCAGGAGATACCGAAGTTGTAAGGCCATAGGGAGTTCTTGCGGCCCCAGTTGACCGTGTCTTGCAGCACCTCTTCGAGGCGCCCGATCATGATGCCGCGTGAGGCCTCTTGAGCCAGGGGATCCTCGACGGTCTGGCGCTGTTCCTGGGGGTAGCGCTCAACGGGCGCATCTGGGTCGATCCGGGTCAGGGTGTACTTCATGGTGCAACCTCAAAGGGATAATCAGTAATTCAGTCTGGCTTCTTGTCGGTCAGAACGCGCTTTTTCGGTGCCCAGTCGAGGGCGCCAATGCGCCACAGGTAGACGAGTCCTACCAGCAGCAGGGAGATAAAGATGGTGGCTTCGATGAAACCGACCCAGCCGCTTTCCCGAACGGAGACGGACCAGGCGAAGAGGTAGAGTGCCTCGACGTCGAAGATGACGAAGAACATGGCAACCAGATAGAACTTGGCGGAGAAGCGTAGACGGGCATTGCCCACCGAATCGACGCCAGATTCGAAGGGTTTGTTCTTGGCACGACCATAGGCTCGACCACCCAGCAGGGCGGCAAGGCCGATCATGGTCAGGCAGATGCAGATGGCCCCAACTACATAGACAGCAAAAGCCCAATGCTGGACAGCAATATCAGCAAACATAGGAGTTTTCCCTAACCGAATTAATCACGCGACTTAACAAGGATGTTACGTATTATGCCACTTTCGTACTGATTTACATGTCATTTCAAAGGATTAATTATTAATCAGCGGGAGGAAAATCGTATTTTGCTAGCGGAGTCAATGTTCCTATTTGAGAATCATTTTCAATCGCTTTTAGGGTGTGGCGGAAATGGCGGGATCGTTTGAAAAATAAACTAATCGTGAAAGGAGAGACCCCGCCAGGCGGGGTCTGCTCGATCAGGGTTTGAGGATGGGTAGCGCCTCTTCGGCTGCCTTGCCCTGGGAGAGGGTGATCTCGACCCGGCGGTTGGCCTGACGATGTTCGGGTGTGTCATTGGGATAGCGTGGCTGGGCATCTGCTACCCCCTGGGCGATGACCCGGGTGGCATCGAGTTTGGGGTTGGTCAGCAATGTGTGCACGATGGAGGCGGATCGTAATACCGACAGTTCCCAGTTGCTGCGATAGAGCTCTACCGGAGCCTGGGAGTTGTCGGTGTGGCCGGTGACCACCACCTTGCCCGGAATGTCAGCCAGAATGCCGGAGATCTTGTTGACCAGCGGGATGAACTGGGGCTGCAGGAAGGCGGAGTCGGCCGGGAACAGCGCCTTCTCGCCGATGCGGATCACCAGCTGGCTGCCCAGTTGTTCCACCTCCAGATCCTTGGATTCAATCTGTGCCTTGAGCTGCTGCTCGAGCTTCTTCTTGGTGACCTGCACCCACTCCTGCTCCTTGGTCTTGTGAGGCCATGACTCCGTTGCGCTCGGCTTTTCCGAGGCACCTATGGTCTCGTTGAAGGGGTCCGAGGCGGCCATGGGGGCATCCTTCTCCAATACCGTCTCTTTCTTCGGGCTGCTGGGAGTGGTCTTGGACTCGGGTTCCAGGATGCCGGTACCGCCCTGCATCACGGGGGAGCCCGCGGCAGGGGAGATGAGGCCAATTTTGCCCAGCGATTCGATGAAGCCCTGGATCAACACCCGGGTTTCAGACTGCTTGGCCATGGCAAAGGAGTAGAGCACCACGAACAGGGCGAACAGCAATGTCATGAAGTCGGCATAGGAGACCAGCCAGCGTTCGTGGTTCTCCGGCGCTTCAGCCTTTTTCTTTTTTGCCACCGTGGCCTCCGAGGTAGGGTTCGAGGGTGACTTGCAGGCGTTGCTGGGATTCGCCATCCACGATGCAGAGGATACCGGTCAGGGTCATCTCCTTGTAGTGGCGGATCTGATGGGCAAACCCTTTGTAACGGTTGCCGAAGGGCAGGAAGATCAGGTTGGCGGCCGATACCCCGTAGATGGTGGCGATAAAGGCCACCGCGATGGCGCCCCCCAGCTTGTCAGGGGCATCCAGCAGGCCCATGGCGTGGATCAGGCCAAACACCGCCCCCACGATCCCCATGGTCGGGCAGTAGCCACCCATGGCTTCATAGAATTTGACGGTCTGCTCGAGATCTTCTTGCTCGAACTCGATCTCGTTCTCCAGCACCTCGTGGATCTTGGTCTTCTCGTAGCCGTCGACCATCATCTGCACCCCTTTTTGCAAGAAGGGATCCTTGATCTCGTCGATCATGCCTTCGAGGGCCAGCATGCCGCTGCGTCTGGCATTGCCGGCCAGGTTTTCCAGCAGTTCGGCCTGCTGCTGCATGTCGAGTTTGAGGGGGGCCAGCAGCCACTTGAAACGCTTGAGAGTGCTGCCGACAACGGAGAAGGGGAACTGGGTCAAGGCGGCACCTATGGTACCTCCGATCACGATGAGGAAGGCGGGCAGATCGAGCAGGGCGCTGGGATGTCCACCCTCGATCATGTTGCCGCCCAGGATGGCGATCAATGCCAGGACCAGGCCGATTAAGCTCATTTTTTATACATCCCTGAATATTGATAATGGCTAGTGTAGCTATTTAAGTATCAGTTTTTCAAAATGATATCCAATCGATGAGCAATAAAGTGAGTGCCTTGACCTCGATGGACAGATTTCTTTCCCGGGTGGCAAGCAGCCGGGCCACGCAGGGCGTTTTACCGAAAAGGGGAGGGGCCGTCGCGGGACTTTGACGGGAAGAGGGCCTGGGCAGATCAGATTGCAAATGTTGGAAGGCAAAAAACCGGGTATTGAGCCGGTTTTCTTAGATTGGATTGTGGGGATGGGATGCTTCAGTCCGTGTGGTTTTTCCTTGGGTGTGGCAGTAAGCCGTCCATCACCGAAGGCAACGTTGCTTGCACCCGGCGAGGCTGCTGCTTTCTTTAACGAGAATCACGCATCTGAAAACCCGAAAAGCAAAAAACCGACCATCAGGTCGGTTCTTTAAAATTTGGCGGTGAGGGAGGGATGATTCGCCACTGCGTGGCTCACCCCTTCGGGGCGGCCTGCGGCCGTTCATCGCAGCAAGCTGCTCTGCTCGAACCCGGCGAGGGTTCTCACCCTCCCTCTGTGGGCATCAGATTTGCTGTGCTCCCAGAAGCAAAAAACCGACCATCGGGTCGGTTCTTTAAATTTGGCGGTGAGGGAGGGATTCGAACCCTCGATACGTTGCCGTATACACACTTTCCAGGCGTGCTCCTTCAGCCACTCGGACACCTCACCAAATTTTCGCTCACAGCGCCGTTGCGCTGGAACGGGGCGTAATTTAGGGGAAAGGGCTGCCTGGGTCAACCACTTTTCCCCTTATTTTTCATAATCTTTATAGAACGCCTATCCCTTGAACAGAATGCCGGTTTTTTAAACCCGCTCAGGGCTTAGGGAGGATGATCAGGCTGTCCGGCAGCTCGTTCTGGTCGCGGGTGGCGGGGAAGGCGTCGGTCAGAATGGCGCTGGTCCGCTCGATGCACTCGAGGAAACCCTGCTCCACCTCCTTGTTGCGTACCCGGCGGGTGAAGTCATCGATGATCTCCTGCCACTGACCGTTGTCGATGTGCTGGGCGATGCCGTCATCCACCAGGATCTCCACGTAGTGCTCGGCCACCGAGACGAAGATCAGCACACCCAGCCTATCCTGGGTACGATGCAACCCCTGTTCGACGAACTGCAGGCGTGCCATCAGGGCTGCCCTGTGCTGGCGAACCTGTTTGGGGATCAGGTACATCTTGATGGGGGTCCAGTGGAACAGGATGCTCAGCACCAGCCAGACCGACCATTGCACCAGCAGGATCTCGTACCAGCCGAGCCAGAAACCGAGCTCGAATACCAGCAGCGGGGTGAGCATGGCCAGCAGCGCCGCCCACAGGGTGGGAATATAGCGATAGCCGTCGCTGGCGGGGGCCAGTACGGTCACCAGCTCGGCATCGGTTGCCTGCTCCGCCTGTTTGACCCTGGCCTGCAGCGTGTGAAAGAACTGTTTCGAAATCATGTGTCGTCTCTTAATCCCTGTTACCAACCACCGGAGGCACCGCCGCCGCCGAAACTGCCGCCCCCTCCGCTGAAACCGCCGCCACCACCAAAGCCGCCACCGAAGCCACCGGCGAGGTAAGCGGCGCGGCGTCGGCCACCCCTGCCGCCACCACCACCGCCACGCAGGTTGTGCAGCACGATCATCACTATCACCATCAGGATGAACAGCCAGGGCCCGCCCAGCTTATCCTTGCTGGCGTTGTCCACCGGTTTGTACTCGCCCGCCAGTGCCTGCATGATCGCCTGGCTGCCGGCGACCACCCCGGCCACCATGTCGCCGCGTTTGAACGCGGGTAGGATCCGGGTCTGGATGATGTTGGCGGCGATGGCATCGGGCAGGGCACCTTCCAGCCCGTAACCCACCTCGATGCGCACCTTGCGCTCATCCTGGGCGATCAGCAGCAGCACCCCGTTGTCCTTGCCCTTCTGGCCGATGCCCCAGTGACGGCCGAGCTGATAGCCGTACTCTTCGATGGTGTCGCCCGCTAGCGTGTCGATGGAGACTACCACCAGCTGGATGCCGCTGCGCTTCTCGAATGCCGCCAGCTGCTGGGTGAGCTGGTGGGCCTGCTTGCGGGACATCAGGTTGGCCTCGTCCACCACTCGTCCACTCAAGGCGGGGAAGGTGGGGGCGGCGGACACCACCGTTGTCCACACCAGCAGGCAGGACAACAGGGCACGGATCACGCGCTTCATTGGAAGCTGACCTTGGGCGCCTCATCGGCACCTGGCTTGGCGCTGAACGTGGGTTTGGCCTCCAGATCCGAGTAGAGCAGCTTGGACCAGATGACGCCGGGGAAGGTGCGGATCTCGGTATTGAACTGGCGTACCGCTTCTATGTAGTCGCGCCGGGCCACCGAGATACGGTTTTCGGTGCCTTCCAGCTGGGCCTGCAGGGTGAGGAACTGCTGATCCGCTTTGAGCTCCGGGTAGCGCTCGACCACCACCATCAGCCGGGAGAGGGCGCCGGAGAGCTGGTTCTGGGCCGCTTCAAACTCCTTGAGCTGGGCGGGATCACTGACCTGCAGGCTGCCCACCCGGGCTCTGGCATCGGTCACCGCCTTGAGGGTCTCCTGCTCGTGGCTGGCGTAGCCCTTGACGGTGGCCACCAGATTGGGGACCAGATCGGCGCGTCGCTGATACTGGTTCTCGACCTGGCCCCAGCTCGCCTTGACCTGCTCATCCAGGGTCGGAATATTGTTCATGCCGCAACCGGTCAGGCCCAGCAGCAGGGTCATAACCAACAGGGACTGGGTTGCCCTCTGCCAGAGTGAAGTGGCCATCTTGTTGTTCTCCATTGACATTTTTTGCAGATAACGGCTCACCATACCAGCTTGTGGTCAACCGCCACAACGGGCGGGCAGTCTGGGTTTGTGGTAAGCCATCGAAACCTTGGGCAGTTGCGGCTTGTCTTTGAGCCAGGAGGCCAGCTCGGCGCCGCAGCCGTTGCCGGGCGGGATCGGCGCCTGAGGCTGGCAATCCGGGCTGCCGGCCGGGCAGCGCAGACGCACATGAAAGTGGCTGAAGTGGCCGACCCAGGGGCGCAGCTTGCCGACCCAGGGTTCATCAGGCGCCCGTTTGCATACCTCGGCCTTGAGCACCGGGTTGATGAAGATGCGGGCGACCTCGGGTTTGCTGGCTGCCAGGCGCAGCAGGTTTAGCTGCTGGGGGCCGAAGCGCCCGGGCAGTACCCGGTAGCTGGGCTCATCGATCAGGGCCCACTCCTTGGGGGCATCCTGCTCCCATGTTGAGATGGGCTGGTTGGCCATGCGAAACCAGATGTCGGCGTCGAGGCCGGTCTGGTGGCTGCGGTGACCGGAGGTGAAGGGGCCACCGTGGGCCATGGCGAGATCGGCGATATAGAGGTCCGGCATGCCGGCCATGCGGGTCTGGTTGGCCAGGGTGGTCAGGTAGGCGATGAGCTCGGGGTGGCCGTAGTAGCGCAGTCGCTTGGTGCGGATCACCTGATAGCCGGGGCCGGTCAGCGGCAGCGCTACTCCGTTCTTGAGGCAGCCGGCGGAGTAGCCGCCAATCGCTTCAGCCTGGCGGGGATGAGGTTCGGCAAGAAAGGTACTGGCCATGAAGAGCAGGGTGGTGGCAAGCATGAGACTCCCGACAAGCATGCGAATGGGCTCAGATGAAGAGAATGATACCAAGAGTCCGGTGAGGCCGTCACCCGATGAGCGAGCCCGGTTGCATCCCGGTGTCGGGCTCGCGCACAATGCGCGCCAAAATTGGCGCATCCAGGGCGTGTAAACGCACAGGCAAGAGGAGAAGAGAATAATGAAGGTCAGTGAGCTGGTGAACAAAGAGGGACTGGTCTGGCTGATGCCCCCTGCTCGTCGTTTCTATCCGGTGATGGTGGTGCTGTTGCTGGCGAGCCTTTTCACCGTGCTGGCTGCCGTCGGTCTGGGTTATCCACACATGGGTCTGCTGCCCTGGGTGGGGCTGGTGTTTGGCGGCATAGTGCTGCTGATGATGATACTGCCTCGCAGCTGGCAGCGCTGGCGGCTGGCGGAGCTGGCCTGGGACGAGACGCACCTTTACCTGCTCAATGGCAGCAGTGATCGGGCACAGGCCCTGCCAAGATCGGTACTGGTCGGGGTCGAGCGGGATCGCAAGGTGGGCCACGATGGTCAGTGGCTGGCCTTCAGCCTGGATCTGGCGCTGAACGATGAGCAGCTGGCGACCGCCACCACGCTGATGGGGTTGAGTCGGGAAGGCGCCCATGTCGTGGCGCCCGGCATCTATCGCTTTGGCTTTAAGCGCGCCTGGCATGGTCGACGCACGCTACAGGTGCTGTTGGATGCCCTGCTCCCCATATGAGCTGACTATTTTCTCGACAATCTTCCCTAAAGCTCAGATACTGCCAGTGACTCGAATTGATCTTGCTCGTTCTGTTCACCCAAGAGATCAATGACTTGAGTGAACCGTACGGGGGAGTGCCCAGGCATGATGCCCTGGCAGGTCCGGCATGGGGGTTGTGCCCTTACCTTTGTGTTGGTGATTGGATAGAGAAGGCACCTTGAATCGAGAGTGGATGGCATGAAGATTTACGTAGGTAATCTGTCGTACCGGATGACGGCCGACGAACTGACAACCGTGTTCAGCCAATTTGGGCAGGTAGACAAGGTCGATATCATCATCGATCGCGATACCGGTCAGTCCAAGGGGTTTGGCTTCATTGAAATGCCTGTCAATGGCGAGGCTGAAAAGGCCATCGCCGGTTTGCATGGCACCGAAATCGGTGGCCGTACCATCACAGTCAACCAGGCCAAGCCGAAGACAGATGCACCACGTGGTCGCCCCCAGCGCCATCGCTGAGCTGCCTCGATAACGCAAAACGGCATGGGTTTCCCCCATGCCGTTTTTGTTTCTGGCGTTTGCCGGATGAATCAGGGGACGTCGTAGCCGAGCGCCGCCTTGCGGATACGGAACCACTGCTGGCGATTGAGGATGATGGATTCAGCGGCCACGGCGGCGGCGATCCGCTCCCGCTTGCCGGAGCCTATCAGCGGCAGCGGCTGGCTTGGCAGCATCATGACCCAGGCGTAGACCACCTGTTCGATCTGCTCGGCACCCACTTCCTGGCGGATCTGCTCGAGCTCGGCGCGCAGCGGGGCATATTCGGGGGCCTGGAACAGGCGCCCGCCACCGAGGCAGGACCAGGCCATCGGCTTGATGCGCAGTTGCTGGCATTGGTCCAGGGTGCCGTCCAGAGTGGTGCTCTGGTTGAGCGGCGAGATCTCCAGCTGGTTGGTGACCAGCGGGAAGGGCAGGCGCGACTGCAGCAGCTCGAACTGACGAGGGGTGAAGTTGGATACCCCGGCATGCTTGATCTTGCCCGCCTGCTTGAGGGTAATGAAGGCATCGGCCACTTCGTCTGCATCCATCAGGGGATCCGGGCGGTGGATCAGCAGCAGATCCAGATGGTCGGTGGCGAGCTTTTGCAAGGAGGTCTCGGCACTGGCGATGATGTGCGCCTTGCCGGTGTTGTAGTGATTCAGCGCGTGTTCCGGCTTGGCGGTGAGGGCGATGCCGCACTTGCTGACGATCTCCATCCGGCTGCGCAGAGAGGGGTCAAGGCGCAGGGCGTTGCCGAAGGCCTCTTCGCACTGGTAGCCACCATAGATGTCGGCGTGATCGATGGTGGTGACCCCCAGATCCAGGTGGTACTTCATCAGATCCAGCAGGGCGTTCGGAGAGAGTTGCCACTCCATCAGACGCCAGTAACCCATGATGAGGCGAGAGAAGGTCGGGCCCTGTGGATGCAGAGAGAGGCGGGATACGGACATGGTGGCTCCTTGGCGGATAAGGGAAAAAATGCTGCCAGCATCTTGGTCTCTTCTGGCTGGCAAGGCAATAATGCGGCTTTTGTTAATTCGAACTTTGGTTCTGAAGGAGAAGGAAATGGACGGTTTTGCCGAGCGCTTGCAGAGCCTGATCGGGACGGGCAGCATCAGTGCCTTTGCCCGCAAGGTGGGGTTGAGTGAGGCCCTGATCCGTAAATATCTGAAAGGAGCCGAACCCGGCCTTGGCAAGGCCAACCAGATTGCCATGGCCGCCAACTGCTCGCTGGAGTGGCTCGCCACCGGCTGCGGCTACCTTTATCGGCAGGCGGAGGTAGTGGACCGAGAAGCGCTGAGCGCTGCCGGCACCCTGTTGCAGGAACAGTTGCCGCAGCAGCGCCTGCCCGCAGAAGACGAGCTGGTTACCCTGCTCGCTTACTACCAGTTCTTGCGCAGCCACAAGCAGGCTGATGGATTTCTGGATCTGGCGCGGGCGCGCGAATTTGGCAAACACCTGCATGAGGCGTGAGCCTGGATAGGGATGGCCGGGCAACGGCCGGGGATTATTCTGATACCCTCTAAAGCAGATGAGGGCAGTGGGGAGAGGGAGATGGGCTATCTGATCTTGGGCAGCGGCGGATTGGGCACGGCGCTGGCACATGAGCTATCCGCCCGTGGCGAGGAGCTGGTGCTGGCCGGCAGGCAGCTGCCCAAGGGCGTGGATCCCGTCTGCTATTTTCCGTTGCAGGAGGTGGATGTGCTTTCCTTCGATGCCCTGTTCACCCTCTATGACACGGCGCCGTTGCCGAGCGTGGTGATCAACACCATCGGCCTGCTGCACGACATCAACTTCATGCCGGAGCGGCGGGTGGAGGAGGTCAACCCCAGGTGGCTGTGCGACAGCCTGCTGGCCAACGCCTGGCCGCAGCTGGCTCTGGCCGCCTGCCTGAGCCGCCGGATGACGCCGGATGCCCGCCTCTGGCTTTGCTCTCTTTCCGATCTGGCCGGCAGTCTTGGCGCCAACGAGACGGGCAGTCGTTACAGCTACCGGATGAGCAAGGCGGCACTCAACATGGGGGCAAGAACGCTGGCCCACGAGTGGCGGGAGCGCTTCCCCGCTGCCGGGGTTGTCACCGTGCATCCGGGGCTGATGGCCACCCCCATGAATCAACCCTTCCTCGATGAACTGGCGGCCGAGACCTTGCAGGATCCGGCGCTGGTGGCGCCGCGTCTGCTTGATCTCATCAACCAATTGTCGCCGGCCCAGTCCGGCGGTTTCCTCGACCTGCAGGGGCAGCCGCTGCCCTGGTAAGCCGTCACCAGCTTCACATTCCGGAAACGGCCCGCTTGCCAAGCCAGCTCCTGCTGGCTAACGTCATCCTCCTGCTTCAGGAGGGATGTCATGCGCTATATCGATTTACGAAGTGATACGGTCACCCAGCCTACGGATGCCATGCGTCAGAGCATGCTGCATGCCGAGGTGGGGGATGATGTCTACGGGGAAGATCCCGGCGTCAATGCACTTGAGGCCCGCGGGGCCGAGCTGCTTGGCAAGGAGGCCGCACTGTTTGTCCCCTCGGGCACCATGTCCAATCTGCTGGCGGTGATGAGCCACTGTCAGCGGGGGGAGGGCGCCATCGTGGGTCAGGCGGCCCACATCTATCGCTATGAGGCGCAGGGGAGCGCCGTGCTGGGCTCGGTTGCGCTGCAGGCGGTGCCCATGCAGGCCGACGGTTCGCTGGCAGTGGCCGATGTCGCCGCGGCGATCGCCCCTGATGATGCCCATTTTGTGCAGACTCGGCTGGTCTGCCTGGAAAACACCCATAACGGCAAGGTGCTGCCTCTTCACTACCTGCAGGCGATGCGCAAATTCGTCGACGAACGCGGGTTGCGACTGCATCTGGATGGTGCCCGTTTGTTCAACGCCGCCGTGGCGAGCGGCCATGGGGTAGACGAGCTGGCCGCCCCCTTTGACAGCATTTCCATCTGCCTCTCCAAGGGGCTGGGAGCACCGGTAGGGTCGCTGCTGGTGGGTTCTCGCCCCTTCATCGCCCGCGCCAGACGGCTGCGCAAGATGCTGGGTGGTGGCATGCGCCAGGCGGGGATCCTGGCTCAGGCCGGTCTGTTTGCCCTCGATCAGCATGTGGCCCGGTTGGCGGACGATCACCGCCGTGCCAGACGGCTGGCCGAAGGGTTGGCCGCATTGCCCGGCATTGAGCTGGATCTCGCGCTGGCGCAGACCAACATGGTATTTTTGCGGCTGGTGAAAGGGGACGCCGAGGCGCTGATCGCGTTCATGAAGGAGCGAGGGATCCTCTTCTCCGGTTACGGCGAGATGCGGCTGGTGACTCACCTGCAGATCACCGATGACGACATCGACGAGGTGATTGATGCCTTCACCGAGTACCTTGCCGCACGTTAAGGTTCACTCAATAAAACAGGGCGCCAAGGCGCCCTGTTTTATTTTTTGAGAAGAAAGCGGGTCACGCCTGGCGCTGGCCGCTCATCAGCATGGCCTCGTCGGTGGCGTCATAGATCATGACCGCAATGTGAGTCACCTGACCGCCAAAATCGGCCAGCGGCACCAGGGTCAGGTTCTGGAACATGTGGGGGGCTGAGCCGGTGATCGGGCGGTAGTTGGAAAAACGCAACAGATAGGGTTTCTGCTCCCAAGTGCTGAAGGCACGGTTGTTGAGCTTGAACACCATGTTGGCCTTGCGCTCGAACCAGGCCCGATCCACGTCGGGGAAGAGCTCGAACAGCACGCCATCGCGCACCTCGCCGGCCAACCGGCCGCTGTGGCTCTCCATGAAGCCGTTCCACACCTGCACCTTGTACTCCTTGTCGAGCACCACCAGCCCCACGTCCAGGTTCTGGACTATGTTCATCAGCCAATGAAATTCACGGATTTCCATGGTCACTCCTAGAGCATGTGCATGATTTTGTTGTTCATGGTGGCGATGGAATCTTCGGTAAACAGCAGCAGCAGATCGCACTGCACCGCGTAATCCTGGACCCGGTAGTTGATCTCGATGGCCAGGGTGCGGCGCCAGCGGCTCTTGTTGGTGTTGATGAGCTCGTTGATGGGCCTGTGCTGGCCAAGTACCACAGGATGGCCCTGACTGAAGGGGGTATCGAGCTGGCTGGCATAACCGCGCAAAAAGGCGCCGATCAGCACGTTGGCGGTATCCATCAAGAGCTCCAGCTCGGCGTTGCGATCGAGCACGCCCTGATGGTTCATCAGCCGGGCCAGATCCTTGAAGCTGGAGTCGTGGAACAGGATCAGCGCCTCGCCGGCGATACCGGCGCCGATGAAGCCCTGACAGACGGCGGAGAGAGTATCCGAGTCGGCAGCGGCCGAGAGGGCCATGTGTAGCTCGGACACTTCCAGCACGTTGACGTTGGGAATGGGCAGCACCACGAAGGCGTTGAGCAGGCGGGCCAGCAGGTCGGCAGCCTGGCCCATGGAGACGTTGGCGAGTTCCTGATAGACGTCACGTACCTCGGGGCTGATCTTGATGCCGGTATCCAGACTGCCGACATCACTGACACTCTGGCCAGCGGGCCGGATGTCATGTGCAGTGGCGGCACCTTTGGCCTGCCACAGATCATGCTGTTTCAGCAGGGCGCTGAGGGTTTCCGGTGCGGCGGGTTTCTTGATGAAATCCAGCGCTCCCAGCCCCATCACCCGCTGATAGGCTTCCGGCTGGATATCGCCGGAGACCACGAAGACCTTGTTGCGCAGCCCCTCCCGCTGGAGGGTCTCCAGCACGCCGTAGCCATCCATTTCCGGCATGGTCAGGTCGAGAAAGATCAGATCCCCATGACCCATCAGCACCTGCTCTATCCCTTCCAGCCCGTTGGCGGCGTAATGCAGCGTCACGTCCCAGTCGGCGGGAAGGGCGCGGGCCAGCTGTTTACGGGCGAATCCTGAGTCATCACATATCAATACATTCATAGTGTTAGGCTGGCCTGGTCAACGAGGATTGCTATAAGTGTGGCCCGCCAACGGTCAGATGCAATGGGACAGGCTGGTCGCCGGTGAAAATTGATTGTCCCATTGGCGATTCCGGTAGCGCGCTGAATATTTTTCAACAAATTCAGCGAACATCTTAACACGCAGCGGGGCAAACTGAGGCTGGCAGCGCAACATATAGAAGGGTCGGTTGCCGGTTTTCCAATCGGGCAGCACCGGGACCAGCTGTTCATCCTGCAGGAAGGGATGCACGTAGTGGAGCGGGGCATTGACGATCCCCAGGTGGCGCCTGGCCGCCCGGACGGCAGCCTGGGTCTGGTTGACGGTCAGTTTGGCGGTGCGCTTGATCTGTACCGTCTGCTCGTCCCGATCGGTCAACTGCCAGTGCTGGTGTGGCCAGCAGTAGATCAGCGCGTGCTCTTCCAGCTGGGCGGGATGCGCCGGTGTGCCCATCTTCTCCAGATAGAGCGGGGAGGCAAACAGGCCGTATTCGATGTGGCCAAGGCAGAGTGCGTTGGGCAAGGATTGCGGCAGCTCGCCGTTGAAGAACACCAGATCCCGGTCGTTGTCGAACAGATGCTGGTGGTCGTTGGTCTGGGTAATGTCGAACTACACTTCTGGGTAGTGCAGGCCAAAGTCCGCCAGCATGTCGACCAGGATGGTGTTGGAGAGGGCGATGGGGGCCGCCAGACGGATCACCCCGTTGATGTCGGCCTCTTTGCCCTGGATCTCGCCAGTGGCCTGCTCGATTGCGGCCAACGGGGTGCACAGGCGCTCGTAGTAGCGCAGCCCTTCGTCGGTGAGGCGGAGTTTGCGGGTGGATCTGTGTAGCAAGGAGCAGCCGAGCTGCTCTTCCAGCTGAGAAATACGTCGACTGATGGTGCCGGTTGGCATGCCCAGTGCGGCAGCCGCGTGGGAGAAGCCTCCCTCTTGCACCACCTTGACGAACAGATAGAACTCTTCGATGTACTTCATAAGCGGTGTTCTGGGTGTAACAAGCCAGTGACCTTAAGAAGAGGCGCCCGCCTTGGCAAGCTCAATCCGGCGTTTAATTGATCTGGATTAGATTCGACTCCCGCTGGTACTGGTGCAACAGCCGGACAAATTCGACCGGATCCCGGTCAAGGCTGTTGTCCGGCACCAGCAGATCGTAGCCGAGCAGCTCGCGCAGCCGGGTCATGCGGTTAGCCAGCATGGCGATCACCCCCTCATAGCGCTGACCGGAGGGAGAGCGAAAATGGCTCTCCTCCAGCAATCCCTCGCCCTGAAAGGCACAGGCACAACCCCCGCTGCTGCAGGCCGGTTGTTCGCTACGCAGAGCCTGCAGCAAGACGCTGCGTTGCTCGGTAAGCAGGCGTACTGCCAATCTGGGTGTGATCAATGTCAAAAAATCGTCGTAATCTTTTATTTTCAAACCGATATAGGGCAGGGGGACCAGATCCCAGCCCAGATGAATGCGCGGCTGGTCGATTCGCTGAATATTTCTCCATTTCAGGATCCAACCGCCGTATTTATGGTGATATTGCAGACAATCGTGACAGAGCGAGAGACTGAAGTGGGGTTCAATCAGCTTCAATGAACCGATAAATATCATCATCAGACCCGCCAGCAGGCCGGAGACGAGGGGGATTAGTGGTTGTTCACCGAATAAAAAAAGTATAAAAATCATAGCAATGGTTACTATGATGCCCAACAATACCAACGTGAGTCCGTTTTTTCTGACCATGGGTTTCACATGTAGCGTTTTCATATGAAGTCAGCCCTTTGCGCATGCTTGTTTCACATTATGGGCTGGATCCGATTTTGTACCAGCACCGGGTGCCCGGGAGGGCCCTCCGTCGCTGGGTTTCCCTGTGATCACACATCATGAATCACCATATTAGATGAATACGCTAGACGAACGGTTATTGAACGGGATGGATGTGCTGCATACCCCAATCTGGGTTTATGACATCCGGCATCACCACATCTATTGGGCCAATCGCGCCGCCTTGAGCGTGTGGGAAGCGAGCTCGCTGGGCGAGCTGCAATCGCGCGATTTCTCGGCCGACATGGCACAGGCCATCGATCTGCTGTTGCAGCGCTACCTCGGGGATTTCCAGCAGGGGCGCAGCTACAGCGAGTGGTGGACCCTTTCCCCCAAGGGCGTGAAAAAGCAGATCTACCTGCGCCTCTCCGGCATCCAGCTGGCGGGTCGGCTGATGATGATGACCGAGGCGGTGATCGACGCCGATACCCTCTATCAGGAGTCCTCGCTCGCCACCGGCGATACCCTGGCCTGTCTGTTTGACAATCAGGGCCAGCTGGAGAGCGGCAACCACCATTTTGACATGTGTTTCGGCAACCAGATCCGCTACCTCTCCCAGCTCTTCTCCGGCAATGACGAGGCTTTCTACCAGAAGCTCTCCCGCCTCGATGAAGTGGTGGCTGAGGGGGAGTGCCGCACCCTCAAGGGGATGCGCTGGTTTCAGTACCAGTTTCGCCACATTCAGCAGGGGGCCCAGATCCTGCTCACCATGCGCGACATCACCGACCGCAAACTGGAAGAGCTGGAACACCGCCACCTGGCGTGGCACGACTCGCTGACCGGCCTGCTTAACCGCTATGGTTTGATGAAATCGCTGGAGGCCTATTGCGGGCTGGGCGGGCGTTTTGCGCTGGTGTTCATGGACTTGGACAACTTCAAGCTGGTCAACGACAACTATGGCCACAAGGCCGGTGATCGGCTGCTGGAGCGGGTTGCCGGTCGGCTCAAGCAGATCTGTCCGCGCGATGTGGAGCTGGCCCGGCTCGGTGGCGACGAATTCACCGCCCTGGTGCCGCTCAGCCACTCGAGCGATCGGGCGCAGGAGGTGGCCGACCTCATGCTCTCCCAGATGACCAAGCCGCTGCAGCTGAGCGGCGTGCCCGAGGTGACCATCGGCGGCAGCATCGGCATCGCCATCTATCCGGACGATGCGGACGACGGCGATAACCTCATCACCCGCGCCGACATGGCCATGTACCAGGCCAAGCAGATGGGCCGCCTGCGCTGGCAGCGCTTCACTCCCAGCATGCAGCAGACACTGCATCGCAAGCTGACCCTGAAGCAGTTCCTGGCCAAGGCCATCGGGCGGGGGGAGCTGAGCCTCTGCTACCAGCCTCAGGTGGATGTAGCACAGGGCAAGCTGCTCGGCTACGAGGCGCTGCTGCGCTGGCACAACCCCGTGCTGGGCCACGTCTCGCCGGTGGAGTTCATCCCGCTGGCGGAAGAGATGGGGCTGATCCGCGAGATAGGCAGCTGGGTGCTGTCGACGGCGCTGGCCCAGATGGCTCACTGGCAACGGGAGTGGCGGGTAAATGTGCCGGTGTCGGTCAATCTCTCCGGCTTCCAGCTCTCTTCCGCCCTGCCTGAACTGGTGGCCCAGCAGCTCAAGGAGTTCGGGGTGGCAGCCAGCCTGTTGACGCTGGAGCTGACCGAGACGGTATTGATGCTGGACATGAAGGGGTGCATCGAGATCCTCGACGCCCTGAGTGCGCAGGGGATCAAGATTGCCATCGACGACTTCGGTACCGGCTACTCGTCGCTGGCCTATCTCAACCGGCTGCCCATCGACACCATCAAGCTGGATCGCTCCTTCGTGGTGGGCCTCAACCTGCCGGTGATCCGCGCCACCGTCGCCATGGCCACCAGCCTGGGTCTCGGCATCATGGCCGAAGGGGTGGAGGACGAGCACGAGCTCGCCGCCCTGCGCACCCAGGGCTGCCACGTGTTTCAGGGGTTCCTGTTCAGCAAGCCGATGACGGTGGCGCAGGTGGAAGAGAGCCAGTTCATGGTCAGCTGCAAGGCCGGCCGCTATCCGCTGGCAGGCTAGCGCATTACTCTGCGGCGCTGCTAATGCGAGGGGCCTTGGGCCCCTCGCTGTTTTTGGGTAGAGTGTGGACTTCGTCTCTGGAGGCAACATGAACCCGACTCTCGACCTTATTCTCGCCCATCGCTCCATTCGTCAATTCACCGCCGAGCCCATCACCGACATTCAGCTCGACCAGATCCTGAGCGCGGCCCAGGCCGCTTCCAGCTCCAGCTTTTTGCAGGCCAACAGCATCATCCGGGTGACCGACAAGGCACTGCGCAGCCGACTGGCCGAACTGGCGGGACACCAGGCCTATGTGGCCCAGGCCGCCGAGTTCCTGCTCTTTTGCGCCGACTACCATCGCCACTGCGAAGTGGTGCCGGATGCCCAGACCGGCTTTGTGGAGCAGCTGCTGATCGGCGCCATCGACGGTGCCCTGATGGCCCAGAATGCTTTGCTGGCAGCCCAGTCCATGGGTCTTGGCGGCGTCTATATCGGCGGGATCCGCAACAATCCGGCCGCCGTGAGCGAGGCGGTGGGGCTGCCACATCAGGTGATCCCGCTGTTCGGCCTTTGCCTCGGCCATCCCGCCCAGGCACCCGAACAGAAACCCCGCCTGCCTCGGGCCCTGGTGGTGCATGAAAATCGCTATCAGACCGAACTGGATCGCGATCTGCTTGCCGGCTACGACCAGCAGATTGAGGCTTACTACCAGTCCCGCAGCAGCAGCAACAAGCAGCAGAGCTGGAGCGGCCAGATCCGGGGCATCCTGGGCAAGGAGGCGCGCCCCTTCATGCAGGATTTCCTGCGATCCAGGGGGTTCAACCTCAAGTAATGGGCCCGATGGGCGATACTAAGGGGTAATGGCGGTGTCGCCAGCGCCGCGTGATCCTGGCTTTCCCTTGTGCTCCTGCCCGTCTGGGCACAACAAATCGGGGGCAAGCTCCGCGCTGCGGACTACCTTAACTAGGTAAGCTGTTGTAGGATCACGCAATTGGATTGGGACAGGAGTTTGGACTTCCTATGATTTTAACCTTGGTATTGCTGTCTATTGGCGCACTCCTGTTTCTGGTCATCGCCTATAACGTGGTGCAGCAATATAAGCAGAAGGCAGAGGCCGACAAGCGTCACGCCATCGCCCGCCACAAGTCGGTGGTGGATGAAACCGAAGAGATGCTGCTCAACGTCAACCTGGTGCCCTTCTCCAAGAACATAGTGTTGCTGTTGCAGCACCGGATCCTCGATGCCTATCGCGCCATCACCCTGGTGATGCCGAGCGGCCAGCTCAAGCAGCGCATTGCCGACGTGCAGACCCAGATCAAGAACGTGCAGGAGAACTACAGCAGCCAGGATGAGGGGCACTTCAAGACCCCGGAGTCGGATCGCCAGGCCATTCAGATGCTGCAGCTGGTCAAGAAGATGCGGGCTGTGCTGCGGGTTGAACACAACAAGGGCAAGATAGATCCGCAGGGCTTTGCCCAGGAGGATCGCCGCCTCGAGCTGATGCAGCTCAAGATCAACATCGCCAACCTGGTGAAACGGGCCATGGATGCTCAGATCCAGGGGCAGTTCGGCACCTGCCGGCAGCTCTACACCAAGGGGCTTTCGGCCCTGGCCAGCGTCACCGACAAGGATCCCTACCTGATGGCCCGTGAAGAGGACATGCGGCAGGGCCTGGCCGGACTCGATGCCCACCTGCAGGAGCACAGCGAGAAAGAGCTGCAAAGCATCAAGGACAAAGAGGCGGACGAGCTGGACGTCCTGTTCCAACCCAAGAAGAAATGGTGATTATGTCGCACTCACTCGATACCACACTGGGGCCGATGGCCCCATTTGTTTGCCAGCTGTTGACCGAGCTGGAGGCCCTCGCCATCCATCCTGCCGCCATCGAGGTTGATCACCTCTGCTACCGGGCCGCCACCCTGTCGGAGTACCAGGCCCTGAAGGCTCTATTGGCAAGCCATGGTGACCTGCTGGTGGAGGGGCTGATCGGCGGACGGCCCATTGCCACCTACCGCCTGCATCAACCGGTACCCCACGCCCACGGCATCGTGCCCTGCATCGAGCTGGCGGCGCCCAAGCCGGGTCGCAGCCATCAGGCGGGGCTGGAACATATCGAACTGGTGGTGCCTTCGCTGGACGCCTTGCTGGCGGCCCATCCCGAGGTGCCCTTCAAAACCGGCAACCTGCGCGATGAGCGCAATCCTGACGTGGCGGTGATGCTGGCCTCTGGGCAGATCAAATTTCATCTGCGCACCTTGGCCGAGGTGATCGAGGAAGAGCTGGTAAGCGGCGCCGTGGTGCCGGTGCCTGCCGGCTACTACGACCAGGATTGATGAAACGGGGCCGCTTGGCTGGCCCCGTCTCATATCAGGGATGGCAGATGCGGGGGCGGGCGGGGCGCCCCTTCAAGTGGCCGAGCCAGAGGCTCAACCCTGCCGTGATGACCAGTACCAGCTCGATGCCGAGCACCAATCCCCCGAGTCCCCCCTGCTCCCAGAAGGGATGCAGATATAGCCCCCCCAGACTGGCCCCCAGATAGTAACCCACCAGATAGAGCGACGAGGCGAGCGCCCGGTTGTGCTCCACGTGCTGGCCGACCCAGGCGCTGGCGCAGGCGTGGGCAAGGAAAAAGCCGAAACTCGAGATAAGCAGGCCTGAGAGGATGGCGCCGAGCGAGCCACCCAGCAGCAGGGCGCTGCCGAGTGCCATCAGGGCTATGCCGACCAGCAGCAGGCGCTGTGCCCCCCAGCGATGGGCGCAGCGGCCGCTGAGGGAGGAGGCCACCGTCCCCGACAGATAGGTCAGAAACAGCATGCCGAGCCACTGGGTAGGCAAGGAGAAGGGGGGGCTGGCCAGCAGGAAGGTGAGGTAGCTGTATTGGTTCAGAAACACCATGAAGTTGAGGCCGCCGATGAGGTAGGCCCCCACCAGCAGCGGGTTGCCGAGGTGGCTGGCGATGGCTTGGCGAAACTGGCCCGGCTTGGCGATGACGGGCACGAAACGGGTTTGGGGCGGCAGCAGCCAGATGACGAGAGGCAGCAGCGCCAGGCTGATGAGGCCGATGCCGAGAAAGGTGTGCTGCCAGCCGCCAAACCAACCTGCCAGCAGACCGCCGACCACCCGGCCGGCGATACCCCCCAGCGAGTTGGCGGCGATGTAGACCCCGACGGCGGAGAGCAGGGCCCGCTTGCTGAACTCTTCCCCCATGTAGGCGATGGCGGTGGCGGGCAGCCCCGCCAGCAGGACCCCCTGCAGGAGCCGCAGCAACAGCAGCTGTTCAAACTGACTGACCAGGCTGATGAGCAGGGAGAGCAGGATGGCACCGGCCAGACTCCACAGCATGATCCGGCGCCGGCCGAAGCGATCCGCCAGCCGGGCGCAGACGAGCAGCGAGACGGCGAGCCCAGCGGTGCAGCCGGCCAGGGTCCAGCCAGCCGACAGCGAGCTGACGGAGAACACCTCGGCCAGCAGCGGCAGCAGCGGGTGGGTTTGATAGAGATTGAGAAACACCAGGAAGGAGCCCAGGCTGAGGGCCAGGGTGGCGCGGATCCATTCACGACTACCGACTTCGATCATATGCAATTGTCCTGACAGCTTTGTTGCAGGTTAGTGCGCGCCAGAATATAAATATAATATATTTAAGTTATTCATCTGATAAATTTAATTGATATGGACCTGAAACAGCTCACCTATCTGCTGGCGGTGCGGGATGCCGGCTCTTTTACCAAGGCGGCCAACGGGTTGCACGTGGCGCAGCCCGCCATCAGCATGGCCATCGCCAAGCTGGAGCAGCAGCTCGAGCTGCGCTTGTTCGACCGTCAGGATCGCAATGTGCGGCTCACTCCGGAAGGGGAGGTGCTTTGCCGCCATGCCGAGCGCCTGCTGCGCCAGATGCATCAGGCCGAGGCCGAGATGGCCGAGCTCAAGGGGCTGGAGCGCGGAGAGGTGCGAATCGGCATCCCCTACATGATGGGCTCCTATTACTTTCCGCCGATCCTGATGGCCTTCAAGCATCGCTACCCCGGCCTCAAGATCCGGGTGGAGGAGGCAGGCACTCGCGAGCTATTGAGCCGCATGGTGGACGGCTCGCTGGATCTCGCCATCCTCATCACCAGCGATCTGCCGCCGGCGCTAGAGGGGGCCCAGCTGCTGCGTGAAGAGATGTTGATGGTGGTGGGGGAGGAGCATCCGCTGCGCCAGGCCCGGAGCGTGTCGCTGAGCGAGTTCTTCAGCCAGGAGCTGGCGATGTTTCGCCGCGGCTTCTATCACCGCGAGCACATGGAAGCGCTGGCCCAGGGGCTGGGCTGCGAGCCCGACATCGCCTTTGAGAGCAACCTCATCCCGCTGCTCAAGGCGGTGGTGAAACAGGGGTTTGCGGTGACTACCTTCTTGCGAATGGCGCTGGACGAAGAGCCAGCCCTGACCGGGATCCCGTTTGCCCCCCCGATCTTTCTCGATCTCTGCGTGGCGTGGCGGCGAGGGGATCCGCTCTCCATGGCGAACCGCGCCTTGCGGGATTTTTTGCTGGCGCAGGCACAGCCATAAATGGCCAAGAAGGAAGGGCTATCAGGCAAAAGTTTGTTAGTATTAGTTCAAGTCGCCTTTAGAGCCTAACATCATGAAACTCCAACAATTGCGTTATATCGTTGAGGTTGCCAACCACAGACTGAACGTGTCGGCAACGGCAGAGAGCCTCTACACCTCTCAGCCAGGGATCAGCAAACAGGTGCGCATGCTGGAAGATGAGCTGGGGATCCAGATTTTCGAGCGCAGCGGCAAACATCTGACCCAGATCACCCCGGCTGGCCGGGACGTGATCAAAATTGCCAACGAGATCCTGGGCAAGGTGGAGAGCATCAAGTCGGTGGCGAGTCAGCACACTCACCCCGAGCAGGGCACGCTCCACATTGCGACCACCCACACCCAGGCCCGTTATGCGCTGCCTGACGTGATCAAGGGCTTCATCAAGCGCTTTCCCAAAGTCTCCCTGCACATGCACCAGGGCACGCCGACCCAGATCAGCGAAGCAGTGGTCAAGGGCCAGGCCGACTTTGCCATCGCCACCGAGGCGCTGCATCTGTACGAAGATCTCATCATGTTGCCCTGCTACCACTGGAACCGCAGCGTGATCGTGCCCAAGGGCCACCCGCTGACCCAGGTCGGCAAGCTCTCCATCGCCGACATCGCCCGCTTCCCGCTGGTGACCTATGTGTTCGGCTTTACCGGCCGCTCCGAACTCGACACCGCCTTCAACCGGGCCGGTTTTGAGCCCAACATCGTCTTCACCGCCACCGATGCGGACGTGATCAAGACCTATGTCCGGCTGGGGGTGGGGATCGGCGTGATGGCGACCATGGCGCTGGATCCCCAGGTCGATACCGATCTGGTAGCGCTCGATGCCAGCCACCTGTTTGCCCATAGCACCACCAAGATCGGCTTTCGCAAGGGCTCTTTCCTGCGTACCTACATGTATGACTTCATGACCCGTTTTGCCCCGCATCTGACCCGGGACGTGGTGGAGCGGGCCATCGCCCTGCGCTCCAGCGACGACGTGGATGCCATGTTTGCCGATATCGAGCTGCCCATCCGCTAGCGCCGCGGCGATCTAGACCAACAAAAAACGCCTCCCGATGGGAGGCGTTTTTCATGGCGACGAGCGGCGAGGCGAGCTCACTTCTTGAACATGTGATCCAGCTTGCTGGCTTTGGTCGAGAGGTAGAATTCGTTGTGGGGATTGCGCCCTTCCTGGAGGGGGACCCGCTCTGCCACTGGAATACCGAAGGATTCCATCGCCTTCATCTTGCGCGGGTTGTTGGTCATCAACTTGAGGGATTTCACCTCCAGCTGCTTGAGCATGTCGGCGCAGATGGTGTAG
The DNA here is from genome assembly GCF_027707585.1 of Aeromonas sp. QDB39. Classification (NCBI taxonomy): domain Bacteria; kingdom Pseudomonadati; phylum Pseudomonadota; class Gammaproteobacteria; order Aeromonadales; family Aeromonadaceae; genus Aeromonas; species Aeromonas sp. QDB39. The sequence goes on from NZ_JAPCIV010000032.1 coordinate 38,613, forward strand.
TCACGCATGTCGGCGGCAAAGCCGAGTGCCACGTTGGCCTCGACGGTGTCGGCGCCTTGATCCTGCAGATGATAGGCCCGGATCTTGTTGAGCAGGCCGATGCCGCGCCCTTCCTGACGCACGTACAGCAAGACGCCGCGGCCGGCCTTGGCGATGTTTTCCAATGCAGCCTGCAGCTGGAAGCCGCAGTCGCAACGCAGACTGAACAGGGCATCGCCGGTCAGGCACTCGGAGTGAATGCGGCCCAGCACCGGCTCATCACCCGTGATATCGCCCATCACCAGTGCGGCGTGATCCTTGCCGGTGCCGGTTTCCTGAAAGCCTACCAGCGTGAAAGTGCCCCAGGGGGTCGGCAACTTGGATTTGGCCACGAGGGTAACGCTGCTCATAGGTTGCTCCTTACTACAGCTGCTTAAAAAAGGGCGGCCAGTTTAGCGCGCCTTGTGCGGAACAACCATAAGAACAAAACCTTGCACAACTTAATGGTTTGCCTGGCGGTACACAAAGAGGACAGTTGCGACTGGTTTTGCGCAAATGTGTGCCACGACGACTGCCAGGCTCGGCACATTTGGGTATAATCGGCGCCCATTACCCCATCCCTCCCGGGATGTGTGCAACAAGTGTGCAGGAGAGACGTTATGCCGCAGATGGCCCCCGTGATGACAATTGATGGCCCGAGTGGTGCAGGCAAGGGCACCCTGTGTCAGTTGCTGGCTGAAAAACTGGGTTGGCACCTGCTCGATTCCGGCGCCATCTATCGGGTGCTGGCCCTGGCCGCTCTGCATCACGATGTAGAGCTCGATGCTGAAGCTGCGCTGGTTCCCCTGGCTGCCAATCTGGACGTGCAGTTCCAGGTCGATGCCGAGCAGGTGAAGGTCGTGCTGGAAGGGGAGGATGTCTCCCGCACCATCCGTACCGAGGAAGTGGGCAATGCCGCCAGTAAAATCGCCGCGTTCCCACGGGTGCGCGAAGCTCTGCTGCGTCGTCAGCGTGCATTTCGCCAAGCCCCCGGCCTCATCGCCGACGGCCGTGACATGGGCACGGTGGTTTTCCCGGAAGCCGAGGTGAAGATTTTCCTCGACGCCAGCGCCGAAGAACGGGCTGCCCGCCGCTATAAGCAGTTGCAAGATAAGGGCTTTGATGTTAACTTTGAGCGTCTTTTAACCGAGATTCGGGAACGTGACGATCGCGACAGAAATCGCGCCGTTGCCCCCCTTAAACCGGCAGAAGATGCTCTCGTGGTGGATTCAACCGCCATGTCCATAGACGAAGTGCTGGTAACGGTACTTGCCTATGCAGAGCAACAACTTGGTGATGTCAGTACAAACTGATGTCAGTCGTCTGCACCATGGATGGCGCAGATAATTTAAAACAACCCCGCTTGTGCCGGATTGCAAGTGGATGTTTCATTTGTGACATAAACAATGATCGAATCTTTTGCTCAACTCTTTGAAGAGTCCCTGAACGCCGTTGAAACCCGTCAAGGTTCCATCGTCAAGGGTACTGTCGTTGCTATCGAAAATGGTTTCGTACTGGTTGACGCCGGTCTGAAATCCGAGTCCGCTATCCCGGCTGAAGAATTCAAGAACGCCATGGGCGAGCTGGAAATCAACGTAGGCGACTCCGTTGACGTGGCTCTGGACTCTATCGAAGATGGTTTCGGCGAAACCAAGCTGTCCCGCGAAAAAGCCAAGCGCCACGAAGCCTGGCTGCAGCTTGAAAAAGCTTACGAAGAGCAAGCTACCGTTATCGGTATCATCAACGGCAAGGTCAAGGGTGGTTTCACCGTTGAACTGAACGGCATCCGTGCCTTCCTGCCGGGTTCTCTGGTTGACGTGCGTCCGATCCGTGACACCGCTCACCTGGAAAACAAAGAACTCGAGTTCAAAGTCATCAAGCTGGACCAGAAGCGCAACAACGTTGTTGTTTCCCGTCGTGCCGTGATCGAGACCGAGAACACCTCCGAGCGCGAAAGCCTGCTGGCTAACCTGCAAGAAGGTCAAGAAGTTAAGGGTATCGTCAAGAACCTGACCGACTACGGTGCGTTCGTAGATCTGGGCGGTGTTGACGGCCTGCTGCACATCACCGACATGGCGTGGAAGCGCGTTAAGCATCCTTCCGAAATCGTCAACGTTGGCGACGAGATCGCAGTCAAGGTTCTGAAGTTCGACCGCGAGCGTACCCGTGTATCCCTGGGTCTGAAGCAGCTGGGCGAAGATCCCTGGGTTGCTATCGCCAAGCGTTACCCGGAGACCACCCGTCTGTCTGGCCGCGTGACCAACCTGACCGACTACGGCTGCTTCGTTGAAATCGAAGAAGGCGTGGAAGGCCTGGTACACGTATCCGAGATGGATTGGACCAACAAGAACATCCACCCGTCCAAGGTTGTTAACGTTGGCGACGTGGTTGACGTGATGGTTCTGGACATCGACGAAGAGCGTCGTCGTATCTCCCTGGGTCTGAAGCAGTGCAAATCCAACCCGTGGCAGCTGTTTGCCGAAACTCACGCCAAGGGCGACCGTGTTTCCGGCAAGATCAAGTCCATCACTGACTTCGGTATCTTCATCGGTCTGGATGGCGGCATCGACGGCCTGGTTCACCTGTCTGACATCTCCTGGAACAACCAGGGCGAAGAAGCCGTGCGTGAATTCAAGAAGGGCGACGAGATCGAAGCCGTTGTTCTGCAAGTGGACCCGGAGCGCGAGCGCATCTCCCTGGGCGTCAAGCAGATCGAAGAAGACCCGTTCAATAAGTACCTGTCTGACAACAAGAAAGGTGCTATTGTGAAGGGTAAGGTTACCGAGGTTGATGCCAAGGGTGCCGTGATCGAACTGGCTGACGGTGTAGAAGGCTACCTGCGTGCCTCCGACGCTGCTCGTGACCGCGTAGAAGACGCCACTCTGGTGCTGTCTGTTGGTGACGAAGTTGAAGCCAAGTTCATGGGCGTTGATCGCAAGAACCGCACTGTAAGCCTGTCTGTCCGCGCTAAGGACGAGGCTGATGAGCGTGTTGCTATCGACAGCCTGAACCAACAAGAAGAAGTTGTGTTCAGCAATGCCATGGCTGAAGCGTTCAAAGCCGCCAAGGGTGAATAATCCTTGATGCAAGAAAAGGGCGGCGTGTCACGCCGCCCTTTTTTATCATTGGCGTAATGAATATTGCATGTGATCGGGGAAGGAGATTTAATGTTATGACCAAATCAGATCTCATCGAACAATTGGCTGCCAGCCGCATGCATATGCCGGCCAAGGATGTCGAAGCTGCCATCAAGGAGATCCTTGAGCAGATGGCATCGACTTTGCAAAACGGCGACCGGATTGAAATCCGTGGATTTGGAAGTTTTTCACTGCACTATCGTGCCCCCCGCGTGGGCCGCAACCCCAAAACCGGGGACAAGGTTGAATTGACCGGGAAATATGTTCCCCATTTCAAACCTGGCAAAGAGTTACGCGAGCGTGTGAACATCGCTGAATAATGCAGAAAATGGCATACTTGGGTATGCCTTTTTTGTTTTTATGGTTTGCCTTGTGGCAATTGTCCGGTTTCTCCAAGTCTTTTCCCATTCGCTCTAGAGTCTGCCGGTGATTTTAAGGATAATCAGCCTTTCATTAGATACTGACAGGGAGCTCCTATGAAGCGTATCTTGGCCCTCATTCCACTGGTGCTGGTGTTTATTCTGACCCTGGCCGTCGGTTCGCAAAATGGTCAGCTGGTGCAGTTCAACTATCTGATTGCCCAGGGTGAGTTTTCACTCTCCATGTTGCTGGGATTCTTTTTTGGTGGTGGCTTCCTGCTGGGCTGGCTGGTATTCGGTCTCTTGTTCCTGCGTCTGAAGATGCAGAATCGCACCCTCAATCGCACCATGCGCCGTCAATCCCGCGAGTTGGAGCTGGCTCGGTCGGCTGCCAAGGAATAATGTCCCTCGATGCTTGAACTGCTTTTCCTGCTGTTGCCCATTGCTGCCGGCTACGGCTGGTACATGGGGCGCAGGAGTGTTCGCCAGGACACCCAGAAACAGAGTAACCAGTTTTCCCGCCAGTACGTGGCGGGCCTCAATTATTTGTTGTCCGATGAATCAGACAAGGCGGTGGATCTCTTTATCCAGCTGCTGGAAGTGGACAGCGAAACCATCGAAACCCACCTCTCCCTCGGCAACCTGTTTCGCCAGCGTGGCGAGGTGGATCGCGCCATCAAGATCCACCAGAACCTGGTGACCCGCCAGCTGACCCGGGAACAGCGCCAGCTGGCGTTGCAGGAGCTGGCGCGCGACTTTCTTGCTGCCGGCCTGCTGGACAGGGCCGAGGCGCTGTGGAACGAGCTGTGCGATGACAGCGACTATGAAGAGACGGCGCTGGCCCAGCTGTTGATCATTCATCAGCAACTGCGGGATTGGGACAAGGCCATCGACGTGGCGGTACGGCTGCAGAAGTTTCAGGGCAAGAAGCTGGCCGAGCCCATTTCCCATTTTTACTGCGAGCAGGCAGAGAGCGCCTTGCGTGAAGGGGACAAACCCGCCGGGCTTGCCAAGCTCAAGCGGGCGCTCAGCGTCAACCCCGCCTGTGCCCGTGCCAGTCTGCGTCTGGCGGAGCTGGCCATGGCAGCAGGGGAGTACGAGCAGGCCAGCAAGGATCTCTTGCGGGTGTTCGAGCAGGATATCGACTTTGCCTCCGAAGCCATTCCCTCCCTCAATGAGTGCTATCAGCGGCTGGGTCGTGCCCACGATCTCATTCCCCTGCTGGAGCAGGCGGTGGAGGATCATGCCGGCGTCAGCGTGACCCTGGCACTGGCCAAGCTGGTGGAGGAGCGTGACGGCCTGAGTCAGGCCCGTGCGCTGGTGCTGCGCCAATTGCGCCGTCATCCCTCCATGAAGGGCTTCTATCAGCTGGTGGGCTTCCAGCTGGCAAGCGCTGAGGAGGGCCCCGCCAAGGAGAGCCTTGAGCTCTTGCAGCAGCTGGTTGGCGAGCAGATCAAGATCAAATCCACCCACAAGTGCCGGCAGTGCGGTTTTGCCACCCACTCCCTGTTCTGGCAGTGTCCCTCCTGCCGCCAGTGGGGGTCCATCAAGCCGATCCGCGGCCTGGACGGGGAGTAAGAGCCACCACAAGATCATGAGCCAGGCCCCTGCGGCCTGGTGTTTTCAGGTCGAGCCGGGGCCAAGCTCCGGGCGGCGAATAACCATCGATAGGAAGTGAGATGCTAGATCCCAAAGTACTGGTTGCGCTGGATTATCAGCACGAGGCCGATGCCTTCGCCTTCATTGAACGTATCTCCCCGGCCCAGTGCCGTCTCAAGGTAGGCAAGGAGATGTTTACCCTGTTTGGCCCCCAGTTCGTGCGTCAGCTGGTTGCCAAGGGATTTGATGTCTTTCTGGATCTGAAGTTTCACGACATTCCCAACACCGTTGCCAAGGCGGTAGCCGCCAGTGCCGAGCTCGGCGTCTGGATGGTGAACGTGCACGCCAGCGGTGGCGAGCGGATGATGCGGGCTGCCAAGGAGGCGCTGCTGCCTTATGGCGACAAGGCGCCACTGCTTATCGGGGTGACCGTGTTGACCAGCATGGAGCAGGCCGACATGGCGCCGCTGGGGCTTACTGTCGGCCCGGCCGAGCAGGTGATCCGGCTGGCCAAATTGACCAAGGAGGCGGGGCTCGATGGGGTGGTCTGCTCCGCCGAAGAGGCGCGTGAATTGAAGGCGCTGCTCGGCGCCGACTTCAAGCTGGTGACGCCGGGGATCCGTCCCGCTGGCTCGGCTGCCGGGGATCAACGCCGGGTCATGACACCGCTGGCGGCGGTGGAGGCGGGGGCCGACTATCTGGTAATTGGCCGCCCCATCACCCAGGCGGCCGATCCTGCCGCCATGCTGGCAGGTATCAACGCAGAGCTGGCAAATCGATAATGGACTGGATGCCGGCCCGATGGGGCCGGCATTGCATCAGGGCCGAGTCACTCCTTGGGAGCGGGCTCGCGCAGGGTGATCGGGAGCAGGCCGAGTAGCAGGCCGGCGCCCGAGCCAATCAGATGTGATTCAATGTGTACCCTGGCGCCGATGAGGGCGGACACCGGGCTCTCTCCCGCACTGTAGAAGTCCACCCCGAGCTTGATCGCCACCCCTGCCAACATCAACCAGCCGGAGTAGCGGCGATAGCGGATATCCTGCAGCGCGCCCCAGACGAACAGGCCATGCAGCGCGCCCGACAATCCCATGTACCACTGGGTCTGCGGACACCACCACCAGATACCGAGCCCGACGGCGGAGCCGAGCAACAACAGCAGCAGCGGCAGCCGACAACCGGTCAGGTATTCGCGAAACAGGCTGTAAAGTACCCACAACCCGCTCAGATTGAGCAGCAGGTGCCACAGATTGGTGTGGGCCACATTGCCTGTTATGATGCGCCACCCTTCACCCTGTGCTATCAGGGTGCGATCGAAGGAGAGCTGGTGATTCGGCACGATGAAAAAGAGCAGCAAACTGGCGAGTGAAAGCGTGATGACCCAGAGCAATCCTGATTTTTCTGACAACATGAAACAGTCCGACGACAACAAGAGCCGCTACTGTACACGTTGCACCAGAGCCCTCAAAGCCTGTCTGTGTGATTATATTCGGCAGGTGCCGCATCTCGCCCCTCTCCATATTTTGCAGCATCCGAGCGAAGTCGGGCATCCCAAGGGTACCGCCATCCTGCTGGCCGCCTCGCTGGCGCAGGCCCGCCTGCACGTGGGCGAACAGGTGGCCGATGTTCCCGAGCTGGCTGCCTTGCTGGCCGATCCCGCGCTGCAGTGTTATCTGCTGTGGCCGGATGAGGAAGCCATCTCGCTTGCCAGGGTACGGGAGAGGGAGGCGACCGAGCCGGCTCGTCGGGTCTGTTTTTTGCTGCTTGATGGAACCTGGCGCAAGGCCTACCGGATGCTGCAAAGCAACCCTGAGTTGCAGCAGCTGCCGCGGATAAAGCTGGATGCCGTCGCGGGGCAATATTCCATTCGCAAGAAGCCGTTTCCAGAGGCGCTGTCGACCCTGGAAGCGGGCTACCATCTGTTGTCGCAGTGGGAGAGGGCGCCCGATCGCTTCGCCCCGCTGATGACCCTTTTTACCCATTTGAACCGGCAGTGGCACGATTTTGCCCAGGGCCGGCGCAGTTGAACTGCCCAGAGGAGAATAATTCGTGAAAAAAGCCGTTGTGGTATTCAGTGGTGGTCAAGACAGCACCACCTGCCTGATCCAGGCCTTGTCCCGTTATGACGAGGTGCACGCCATCACCTTCGATTATGGTCAGCTCCATCGGGAAGAGATCGAGACGGCGCGCCGTCTGGCCAGTGGGCTCGGCATCGCCGCCCACAAGGTGATGGACGTGACCATGCTGGGCGAGCTGGCCATCTCGGCCCTGACCCGGGACGAGATCCCGGTGAGCTTCGAGCTGCAGGACAACGGCCTGCCCAATACCTTCGTACCGGGCCGCAACATCCTGTTCCTCACCCTGGCGGCCATCTACGCCTATCAGGTGGGCGCCGAGGCGGTGATCACCGGGGTGTGCGAGACCGATTTCTCCGGTTATCCCGACTGCCGCGACGAGTTCGTCAAGGCGCTCAATCAGGCAGTCTCCTTGGGGCTGGATCGCGCCATTCGCTTCGAGACCCCGCTGATGTGGCTCGACAAGGCCGAGACCTGGGCACTGGCGGATCACTACGGCCACCTCGACACCGTGCGCCAGCAGACCCTCACCTGCTACAACGGCATTGCCGGCGACGGTTGCGGTGCCTGTCCTGCCTGCGATCTGCGCAGCCGTGGCCTGCAGCAGTACCTGGCGGACAAGGCGGGCGTGACGGCACGCTTGCACCAAAAAACCGGGCTGGGCGAGAAAAGCGGATGCTGAGCCTGCGTCTCGGCCATGCTTGGGGTATAATCCGCGACTTTTGCAACCAGCCGTGACCAAGATGCACTACCCAATCAACGAGATATTCCAGACCATCCAGGGGGAGGGGGTCTTCACCGGCCTGCCCGCCATCTTCGTTCGCCTGCAGGGCTGCCCGGTGGGGTGTCCCTGGTGCGATACCCGTCATACCTGGGTGGTCGATCCTGCTCGTGAAGTGGGGGTACAGGCGGTACTCGACTGCTCCAACGAATCCGATGGCTGGAGCAAGATGAGCACGGCGCAGATCCTGGCCAGCTTCCAGCAGCTTGGTTATCAGGCGCGTCACGTGGTGATCACGGGTGGGGAACCCTGCCTCTATGATCTGCAGGATCTCTCTGCCGCCCTGATTGAGGCGGGTTATCAGGTGCAGATCGAAACCAGCGGTACCAGCGAGATCCAGACCCATGAGCAGACCTGGGTCACCGTATCTCCCAAAATCAATATGAAGGGAGGGCTGCCGGTGCTGGTCTCTGCCCTCGAGCGAGCCAACGAGATCAAGCATCCGGTGGCCACCGAGCGCCATGTGGAGGAGCTGGATGCGTTGCTGGCCACCGCCAGCTTGCGTGAAAACGTGGTGATCGCGCTGCAACCCATCAGCCAGAAACCCAGGGCCACTCAATTGGCGATGGCAACCTGCATTGCTCGCAATTGGCGGCTCTCCATCCAGACCCATAAATATCTGGATATCGATTGAGATGGAGTGGTTGTCCGACGAGCGGGTATTGTTGTCCCTGGCCAACAAGATGCCTTATGGCAAATATCGGGGACGTCGCATCATCGATATTCCGGAGCCTTATCTGGTGTGGCTGGCCCGCACCGGTTTTCCCGCCGGTTCACTGGGTCAAACGCTGGCGCTGGCCTATGAAATCAAGCTCAACGGGCTGGAATCCATGATTGTTCCCATTATTAACAGGATGTCGGTATGAGGATATATACGAGGCAGGGTGACAAGGGCATGACTCGCCTGGCCGATGGGCTGCAACTGGCCAAAGACGATATGCGGGTAGAAACCTATGGTTATATTGATGAATTAAATTCTCATATAGGTCTTCTTATTGCCGAGGTGCCTGCGGCCGAAACCGGATTATTGGCTGACTTGTTATTATTGCAACAGGAATTGTTCGATCTAGGCGGGGAGCTGGCATTTTCCAGCGTCGCTCAGGAAGCAGCCATCTGGCAGGTGAATAATGAGTGGACCGTGCGGCTGGAGCAACAAATTGATGCCTACAGCGCCAATTTACCTGTGCTGCGCAATTTTATTTTGCCCAGTGGTTCCCGTGCGGCGGCACAAGCCCATGTGGTGCGAACCCTCACCCGGCGCTGCGAGCGTCTGCTGCTGACCTTGAGCCGCAGCGAGCAGCTCAATCCGGCCATTCTGCCCTACATGAACAGGCTGAGTGACTGGTTCTTCACTATTGCCCGTTACCTGCTGGCCTGTGCGGCGACCCCAGAAGTGCTCTGGGTCAAGGCCGCAGAGCGGGGCTGATAGCCAGGCTACAGACAATAAAAAACCTCGCGATGCGAGGTTTTTTATTGCGCCGATGCGGCTTTATCAGATGGCAAATTCTTCGACGGATTTACCTTCGGCAACGGCCTTGGCAATCACGGAAGGCATGCGGCCCTGGCCGGTCCAGGTTTTTTCCACGCCGTTGTCCATATAACGGTATTTGGCCGGGCGGGGAGCACGTTTGCCCTTGCTGGCCTTGGCGGGTTCAACGGCCACGGTGCCAACCAATTCGGCCGGATCGATGCCGGCTGCTTTCAGCATTTCGGCATATTCGTTAATTTTACGCAGATGTTCTTCGCGAGCCTGACGCTCGGCGGCTTCATCCTGCTGGCGCTCGCTGACAATAGCGGAGAGCTTTTCCAGACCTTCTTCCAATTGTTCCAGTGTCAGCTCACGGCAAGCGGCACGCAGGCTACGGATATTCAGCAGGACTTTCAAAAATTCGTTCATAGTGTTCACCACGCGAGCAAAAGAGTGAATTAAATAGATATAGTAATTTTGGCTAATTTATACGGCCATTTATGATCAAGTCAAGTCAGCTGAATTAATAAATTCATAGTGGAAATTAAGTGATCTATTTTGGATTCAGGCCCGATTCAGCAATATTGGCAATGTACATACTCGACTGAGTTCTTGATAGATGAAAATAGCGACAAAATCATAATGTTTGCACCATTTGACTACCACCATGCCATTTTAAGCCACGCCATTTGGTGATTTAATCAAAAAACTTGCTATAACGTGCCGGCACGATAAAATGTGCCTCGAATACCTTTAAGTAGAGGCGCGCTGCCTATGACTACTTGTGCGGAGGGTGATGCCTGTGATGCACGAGGAAAGGAGTCAGCGCCGAAGTAGCCAGGCCATCATACCGGGCTGCTGGTTCTGCATCTAATAGGTGCAGGACTGCCATAGTCATCCACTATGGAGCGCTACCTGAAGGGGCTGAGGAGTATTACCTCCCCATGGGTTTTGTTTCTTTATCCTCTCGGTAGATCTCCACCTGCTGTCTTTAGGTGCAAAGAGATCATGGACATCATTCACTACGCCGACTCCGGTTGGTCAATCATTCCGCCCCTGCTGGCCGTTGCCCTGGCAATCCTGACCCGCCGCGTCCTGCTGTCGCTGGGGGTGGGCATAGTCACTGGCAGCCTGCTGCTGAACCAGTTTTCTCCCCTCGATTCCCTGCATTACATGTTGAATACCGTGCTCAAGATCTTCTGGGTCGACGGGGCACTCAACCGTGACAACATCAACATGCTGCTGTTCATGCTGCTGCTGGGCGGCCTCATCAGCCTGATGAGCGTTTCCGGTGCGACCCGGGCCTTCGCCGAGTGGGCTGCCAAGCGCGCCAAGACCCGCAAGGGGGCCAAGACGCTGACCGGCATGATGGTCTTTGCCTTCTTCATCGATGACTTCTTCCACAGCCTGTCGGTAGGGGCCATCTGCCGTCCGGTGACTGACCGCTTCCAGATCTCCCGCGCCAAGCTGGCTTACTTGCTTGACTCCACCGCCGCACCGGTCTGCGTGCTGATGCCCATCTCTTCCTGGGGGGCTTATATCATCGCCCTGGTAGGTGGCATCATGGCGGCTCACGGTATCACCGGGCAGAGTCCCATCTCCGCCTTCGTCGAGATGATCCCGATGAACCTCTATGCGGTGTTCACTCTGATCATGGTGCTGGTGGTGATCGCGTTCCAGCTCGACATCGGCCCGATGCGTCAGCACGAGCAGTGGGCGCTGGAAGGCAAGCTGTGGGATGAGTCCAAGGGGCGCCCCATCGGCCTGGATATGGAGAGTCCGGAGGAGAGCAACGGCGGCATGATCGACATGGTACTGCCGATCCTGACCCTGACCGCGGCCACCGTCTATTTCATGATTGACTCCGGCGCGGCCGTGCTGGCCGCCAATGGCGAGCCGTTCAGCGTGCTCGGCTCGTTCGAGAATACCAACGTCGGCTCGTCCCTGGTATATGGTGCTCTGTGCAGCCTGGTGGTCTCCATCGGTCTGGCCATGCGTCTCAAGCTCGGTGCCAAGAACTGGATCAAGGCTGCGCCGCAAGGGGTCATGGCCATGTTGCCGGCCATCAACATCCTGCTGTTTGCCTGGACCATCGGCGCCGTGGTGCGTGACGTCGAGACCGGCAAGTACCTGGCATCGCTTGCCAACGGCAACCTGCCCATCGAAGTGCTGCCGGCTGTGGTCTTCATCCTCTCCTGCGCCATGGCGTTTGCCACCGGCACCAGCTGGGGCACCTTCGGCATCATGTTGCCATTGGCCGGTGACATGGCGGCGGCCAGTGACATCACGTTGATGCTGCCGATGCTGGCCGCCGTTCTGGCCGGTTCCGTGTTCGGTGATCACAGCTCGCCCATCTCCAGCACCAGTATCCTGTCGGCCACCGGTGCTGGCTGCCACCACATCGACCACGTGATGACCCAGCTGCCCTATGCCCTGGCCATCGCCTTCGGCGCCGCCCTCGGTTATCTGGTGATGGGGCTGATGCACTCGGTGCTGGCAGGCTTCAGTGTCAGTGCGCTCTGGTTCGTCATCTTCTCCAGCTACCATTTGCGCAAGGCAAGGTCCCAAGCGGACCTGGCCATCGCATAAAAAATACAAGGGGCCGCCAGGCCCCTTGGTTTTGTTGGGGGCTTTGGTTAGCATGCGCCCCATAAATTCAGTTTCGGAACAGTACCATGGCTTCACTGCACTACAAGTTTGCCACCATGAATTCAGGCAAATCGACCCAGCTCATTCAGGCGCACTTCAATTATCTGGAGCGGGGCATGCATCCCTTGGCCATGACACCCGCCATCGACGACCGCTTCGGGGTCGGGGTGATCAGTGCCCGGGTGGGGTTGGAGCTGAGAGTCGAGGTGTTCAGCGATAGCTGCGATCTGTTCGAGATGGTAAAAGCCCGCCATGCCGAGCGGCACATCGACGTGTTCATCGTCGATGAAGCCCAGTTCCTGACCAAGGAGCAGGTCTATCAGCTGGCCCGCCTCGTCGACGAGCAGGACATTCCGGTGATCGCCTACGGCCTCAAGACCGATTTTCGCGGCGAGCTGTTTCCCGGCTCTTACCACCTGCTCTGCCTGGCCGACAAGTTCGAGGAGCTGAAAAGCATCTGCTGGTGCGGCAACAAGGCGCACATGAACTCCCGGGTCAATGAAGCCGGCCAGGTGATGCGCGATGGCGAGCAGGTGGAGATCGGCGGCAATGATCGTTATGTCTCCCTGTGCCGCAAACACTATCTGGAAGGACGGGCCTTCAAATAGCCCCCTCTTCATCGCGATGAGTAGATAGAAAAAGGCGCCAATCTGGCGCCTTTTTTGTTGCTGGCGGTTCAGTCAATCTCGATGTCGACGGGGGCTATGATGGGATCGGCCACCGGCAGACGGTGGAACAGCTGGCGAAAGTGCTGCTGCACCCGGCCGATATCCACCAGTGACATGCCGGAGGCGAAGCCGAACCAGACGTAAAGGCCGGTGAGATCGCGAAACATGGGGGGCAGATAACGGGGCGCACTGATCAGCCCCTCCAGATAGTGCTGATAGAGCACCGGGATGTCGTCCAGGGTCACCTTGCCGACAAACAGCATGGGCAGGATCTCGGGCACCCCCTCCAGCACGGCGCTGCGGATGAAGTTGACCGTCTCCACATAGCCCTTCACATAGGAGAGATCCTTGGTGAAGCAGGCGCCCCCCTCGACCATGCCGCCGCGAAACACCCGCTGGGTGATCTTGTAGGCGTCGTGTTCGCTGGTGCCCTGGCCGACGAAGTGCTGGAACACTTCGATGAAGTCGGCGCCGCGCTCCGCCATGTCGATGGCCATCACCCGATCCGAGATGCGCTTGGCTCGATCCGGGAAGGAGCTGAAGGTGAGGGTTTCTATCAGCACCGCCAACCCCTCCTGACAGGCAGTGATGCGCGGCGAACCGGCACTGAGCCAGGTGGCATAGGGTTGCTGACGTCCGTTGAGGGTTGTGCCCACGTGCACCCAGCCCTCGTGGACCTCCAGCACCTGCAGATCCAGCTCGGAGAAACGGGCGTGGGAGTTGAGCTTGATGTAATCGCCGCCGGCCGCTGCGTCCGAGACGATGCCATCGCTCAGCTTGACCTGCACGGTGCCGTCACTGAAATAGCTCGACAGCTTGCCCTGCAATTTGGCCACCGCCGCTTCCCCCTCGAACTCTTTGGGGTAGGGGCGGACCAGGTGGCGGGCACCGGGCAGGGAGAAGATATCGCACAGCCTCGCGCCCAGCTCCTTGAGGGTCTTGCGATCGCCACGCAGGTGATCTCCGGCCGAACCGTACAGCAGCTGGCTGTAGCGCAGAAAATCCGGTTGGCCGCGCTGGCGCAGCATCTCGATGACCACCATATATTGATCCACCGTCTCTTGCAGGATGCGGCCAAGCTCGTCCTGGGGGCCGAGTCGGCGGCGGATCCTATCCCGCAACTCCTTGAGCTCCAGATACTTGTTGCGGGGATCGAAGCCGAGGGGGAGGCCGTCATAGAAGGCCTTGTCGACGGCCGGCAGCGTACGTCCTCCACTGGCCAAAAAGTCGGCCTGCAGGTGACGGGGCCACTTGATGGCATCCAGAATGCGGATGGGCTTTTGCAGGATCAAGAGTTCATCCGAGAGGGATTTCAGATGCAGGCGGTACTTTTCTTGGATGGTCATTTAGCCCCCTGTGGGGCGAGTGTGGCGCTGGAATGGGCTGAGTATATGCAGGCGGCTTGCCAAAAAGAAGCGAGGCGTGTGCTTATCCGGCCAGTGCGCTTTTGGTTGCCGGAAAATTGGTTTAGACTGCGCCCCTTGATCCCAATTGTGTCGTGGAAATGATGAATATCCCCAGCTCCGAAATGATAATGCGTTGGTTGCAGCAGGCTCGTATCGAGCACTACGTCTGTGATCAGTGCCACGGTATCCACATTGTCTCTCTGCAGTCCGTCGAAGGCATTCAGGAGAGCCGGATCTTCGTCGAAGAGGAAGGGTTGCTGTTTTCATCCGAGCTGGAGGTGCGTCCCTCCGCCTTGCTGCCGCTGGTGGCCGAACTGGGTCGTCTCAACATGCAGTACCCGTCGCTCAAGGTGTTCCTCGACATCATCGATGACAACCTGCCGCGTCTGGTGGTGGGCCACACCGTCTTCACCAAGGCCGGTCTGTCGGTCGAGCAGTTCCTGCTGTTCGTTGAAAGCACCATCGCCACCACCCATGAAGTGGTCTCCGAATGCGAGCGGTTGGGCTTCCTGAATCTGCCGGAAATCCAGGTTGCACCGGAGTCTGTGCACTGATTTGTGCGTTAAATGTGCGAACGGTTCGCCTGATGCAAAAAGCCGTTGACGCCGGCGGGGCTTTCCCCTAAATTACGCCCCGTTCCAGCGCAACGGCGCAGCGAACATCGTGCTGGCTGAGCACGTTAAACAGCAGACCAAAATTTGGTGAGGTGTCCGAGTGGCTGAAGGAGCACGCCTGGAAAGTGTGTATACGGCAACGTATCGAGGGTTCGAATCCCTCCCTCACCGCCAAATTGAGTGTGAATCAACCCCATGAATTTCATGGGGTTTTTTCGTTTCTGGAGGAGCGAAAAGGCCAGTGTCACTATGAGGTGTCACGATCATGCCGAGCTACTTGCTGAAAAACCGAAACGGAAACTACTACACCCGCATTCCGTTTCCCCAATCCCTCCGCCTGTTAGGCTGCCCCCTAGAGATCCGAGTCTCCCTGCTCACCAAGGATCGCAGTGAAGCCACGCTACGCAATCTGGTTGCAGCACATGGCATCAAGATAATGATGGGCAGATTACCCGCTCTCTTGAGGACTGACAGCCATCAGCCGACGACCCGTTTTCGAGACCTTATCGCGCCGGATCTGGCTCGCTTACGCCAACAACTGCTTTCCTCTGCTAACGGGCTTATTCAGTCGTCCCCACTTCCTTATAGTCAGCCCGATGACGTGTCAGCAGCATCCTGCTGCGACTCTCCAATGAGGGCATCGCAGTTACAGCCGTCTCTTGAGCCGATGCAGCACCTTGATCCGGTTACAGTGCCCAAGGCAATGGGCCAGTTGCAGGCTGAGTTTCTGGAGCGCAAATCGAATGAAAAAATCTCATCACGTTCGCTCCAGCAGCTCCAGACTCGTACAACAGCACTTATCAACGCTGTGGGTGGTGGCTTCTTCGTACAGGCTTTGAAATTCAGGCATGTAGATCAGTTTGTTCAGGAGCTGGCGACCAGTAAGGGACTGAAGACTGTGCGTGAATACAAGGCGGCCTGTACCCAGATGCTGAATTTTGCTGTGCAGATGGAATATACGGCCAAAAATCCATTTGATCAGGTCAAAATAAAATGTGCGCAGCCGACCCCACGACAGCGCTGGGAGCCCACCCAGCTCAGGGCATTGTTCAGCTCGGTAAACTTCACCCAGCACGCTTACAGCAACGTCGATGACTATTGGATACCCTTGGTACTACTACACACTGGCGCACGGCCTGCGGAGATCTGTCAGCTACGTGTCAGTGATGTGATGACCCAGAATAATATCGCTTGCCTCAACATTACCGACGAGGGAGAGGCGCAGTCGATCAAAAACGGCAACAGCAGGCGACTCGTACCCATCCACAGCAGGTTGATTGCGCTGGGATTCCTGCATTATGTCGAATTACGACGTAGGCAGGGCCATGTGCAGCTATTCAGTTGTACGGCTACAGGGGAGTTTGGCGAATGGACCAAAAATTTCGAGTGCCGCTTCTCCCGCTACCTGGGGAAACTGGGATTTGTGGCGGGGCAACGACCTACCGCCTATGGGTTCCGTCACACCGTTATTGATGAGCTGCAACAGCGTGATACACCCGAACATGCGGTCGCAGACCTGGCAGGACATAGCAAAATTGGTTTTACCTATCGCCATTATGGAAAAAAATCCACAGTGCAGCGTTTGCAGGCTGTAGTAGAACAATTAGATTTTTCTGATGCGCTTAAATTTGTTCTCCCTCACCGTCCAGAATAAGATTATTAAATAATATAAATAATTTCATCTGGACTATTTATATTGTTTTTTCTGGTGATGAATGACGCACATTAGGAATATCTAATAACCTGTCTTAAATTCCACTGAAATATTAGTAAAAATGGATATTGACAAGCCTGAAAAAATGTGATTTTGCATGTTGACATGTCGTTTTGATGCGGTTAGTCTCACTGCAAATGACATGAGGATGGAGTTAATGGCGTATAGAAAAAACAGGATGGCAATGACGATTGAAGTGGCACTAAAAAATAATGTTCTTATTATGAAGCCGGCATATGCGCCAGCTACATTTAAGGCTTTTCGTCGCAAATCTGAACAGCTGAATAAATGGATTGGTAGGCAGATTATCTCTGATGTGACCGCAACCGACATGGGCCTCTTTTTGGCTAGGTTGCATCAGGAATATAGTAACAAAACTGTAAATCACTATCTCTCAATCTTGCGGCAGATATTCACTCGGGCTGTGGACGATAGGCTGATTGCCATGAGTCCGATACAAAATATAAAAACGTGTAAAACATCTTCCAACGATCCCGATCCATTTTTACAGCATGAGATCCAGGCTCTGAGGAGTTGCGAGGAGCATTACCCGATTGAGGTGGCATTAATCACCCTGGGAATCGGTACTGGGCTGCGAATTAGCGAACTCATGGCTCTTACTGTCGAGTCAATTGATCTGAATAAGCAGCAGCTGTTTATCGATTTAGCGCTGGTGGATAAGGAATTTAAAATCCCAAAAACCAGGGAGTCAAAACGGGTCATTGAACTGTGTGGCTGGACTCTGAGCGCAGCCAAAACACTGGTTGAGTATGCCCATCAAAGACAACCTCAGTTAATTACTGTATTACAAGCGGACAATAAAAAATCTTTACAGATGTATAGAACCTTATTGGCGTATTCGCAGGAAGAAGATCGGCCCTATGTCTCTGTTGACGATTTTCGGGAGGCATTTTTTAGGCCCTATTGTGAACGAGTAGCTGTACGCTATCGAGGGCCTAGCCAATTCCGCCACACCTATGCGAGTCAGATGCTCACTGCGGGCGTCTCTGTAGAGCGGATTGCCCGTAAAATGGGGCTAACCAGTACCGCCATGATATATAGGCACTACGGGAAATGGATTGTAGAGGATGCACCTGATTATGATGCCGTTGAGGATACTGTGCTGGACCGCTGTTTTAATGGTTTTACGAAACTGGAACCAGCTACGATAGCTAAATCCGACGAGTCTCATCAGTGTTATGGTTCAGACACTGCGTCTATAGACGATAGTGATTCGAGAATACACGATATTTCCGTTAATAGCTCATCTACATTACATATGGATGATAGGCGGATGGCAGCTATACATAAATTGAGCCAGCGATGGGGAGTAGACAAAAACAATATATTCTTATAGGTCAAGTGGTTTTATTTAACTAACAACAAATCCACGATATAATACTGTATGCAATAATTCAATTATTGTAGTGATACCGTTCACTATCATTTTACGATAAACGTTACGTGAGGTGTTATCCTATATGGCTGGCGCTCATAACTGTTGCGTTAAGATAATAGATTTTAAATAGGGGCCGAAAAGAGCCCTAGGAGATATATGACTACCAAAAAGACTGAGTTTGAGTATACGAAGCTGGCTGAATTTTTTTACCAACGCCTTGAAAATAGGGCGATACCACTCACGGCAAAAAACATTTCTAATGAATTGCTAGCCTGTGCACCAGATTACCGACCAGGGTATTGGCGGAGACTGCGATGTGCTTTGGCATATCACCAGAATATGCTGGGCTATGTTGATGCTGCCGAGCGTATTCGGAGGGCGAAAAACCCTGTGACTGCACATGGTAGTAATTTATCAAAAAAATCCAGACAGCCCCGCGCGAGGGCGATCAATCAGGCAGATGAGGATGCTCTGAAATCATATTTTAACCAGCGTGGTGACATTAGTATGGTTTCTGCCATCCTCATTTTTAAAAACGCAGGTATTAGACCCGCAGAGCTTTCAGGTCTGAGAGTGGATGGAAATCGGCTTATTGTGACGGGCGCTAAAAAAAGCCATAGCGGACAACGGGGGGCAGACCGCACTTTACTGTTGGATGGCATCGATTCTGGCCTGCTCAGATATTGTGTCATGCAGGCGCAACGAGTAGACATTGGTGTGATGCAGGACAGGCTGCGGGCTGCTGGTAAAAAACTATGGCCTAGGCGTAGGGCTCTACCCACATTTTATAGCTGGCGTCACCAGCTCGGCTCTGAGCTCAAAGGTTCCGGAATGGACCGCCAACGTATTGCATATTTGATGGGCCATCAGGCCACTGGCTCTGTTGATCGTTATGGCAATAGGAAATTGGCTAGAGGTGGGCGACTGCCTAGGGAAGGTGCGAACAAGTCCCTGATATGAGATCATGTTTGTCATCTGGAGCCATGGAACAGGGTTCATCATGAGT
>NZ_JAPCIV010000033.1:0-56425 GCF_027707585.1 Aeromonas sp. QDB39
AGAAGCGTACCCTAACTGGTAGTTGACCGCCTCTCTCCTATGCACCATGGGCATTGCACTTATTATCTGAATTCACGCCTGCGCATTCTGGAGCAGCAGAAAATGGCGCCAGCCGATCTCAAGGGATCCTGGGCCGGCGCCATGGGGCAGGTGCAGTTCATGCCCTCGTCCTATCTCAAATATGCGGTCGATCAGGACGGGGACGGCAAGCAGGATCTGTGGGGCAATCTGGCGGATGTGTTTGGTTCGGCAGCCAATTATCTGCATCAGAACGGCTGGCACGGGGATGAAACCTGGGGTCGTCTGGTGAGGGTGCCGGCAGGGCTGGATCCTGCGCTGGTCGGGCTGGAGGAGACCCGGGCGCTGTCGGCATGGCAGGCCCTCGGAGTGCGCAAAGCGGATGGGTCAGACTTGCCGCAGGCGTCGCTGCAAGCCTCGCTGGTGCAGCCCGATGGGGAGGGCGGGGCTGCCTATCTCGCCTATCCCAATTATCGGGTGCTGCGCGACTGGAATCGCTCCCACTATTTCGTGGTGGCGGTGGGCACCCTGGCCGATCGTATCGTGGAATAATCGATAATGGCGCCGCCGGATTTGCCACCGGGGGCAAGCGGTCGGGGTGGGAATAGCGATCGGAATAGTGCTGCCGGATTTGTCCTCAGGGACAAGCCGTCAGCGTGGGAATAACGATCGGATGCGGCGGACTTGCCGGGTGAGGCGGGGCGGAATATCCAAACGACAGGCAATAAAAACGGCGGGAATGCCCGCCGTTTTTATTGTTGCCACGCCGACTTATTCGCAGGCGACTTGCATCACCTTGATGGCCAGGCCACCGCGGGAGGTTTCACGGTACTTGGAGTCCATGTCCTTGCCGGTGATGTACATGGTCTCGATCACCTTGTCCAGCGAGACACGCGGCTTGGAGGTGCGACGCAGCGCCATGCGGGAGGCGTTGACCGCCTTCATGGCAGCGATGGCGTTGCGCTCGATGCAGGGCACCTGCACCTGACCGGCGACCGGGTCACAGGTCAGACCCAGGTTGTGTTCCATGCCGATCTCGGCGGCTTCACAGACGTGCTCCGGGCTGCCGCCCATCAACTCGGTCAGACCGGCGGCGGCCATGGAGCAGGAGACGCCCACTTCACCCTGACAGCCCACTTCGGCGCCGGAGATGGAAGCGTTCATCTTGTAGAGCATGCCGACGGCAGCCGCAGCCAGATAGAAGCGGGTGTAGTCGTCGCGGCCAACCGGCTGGATGAACTTGTCGTAGTAGGCCAGCACGGCCGGGATGATGCCGGCGGCACCGTTGGTCGGAGCGGTCACCACACGGCCACCGGCCGCGTTCTCTTCACTTACCGCCAGGGCGAACATGTTGACCCAGTCAACAATGTTCATCGGATCGTTGGAGAGGTTCTCGTTAGTGGTCAGCTGACGATAGAGCGGCGCGGCGCGGCGCGGTACGCGCAGCGGGCCGGCGAGAACGCCTTCAGTGCGGCAGCCGCGCTCGATCCCTTCACGCATGGTGGTCCAGATCTTGCCAAGCTTCTTGTAGATCTCTTCCGGGGTATTGAAGCACTTCTCGTTCTCCATCATCAGGGCGGAGATGGAAAGGCCGGTCTGGCTGCAGTGGGCGATAAGCTCGGCAGCGCTCTTGAACGGGTAGCTGACGGACATGTCGCCGCTGTCGGCCTTGCCGAAGTTCTCTTCGTCAACGATGAAGCCACCGCCGATGGAGTAGTAGGTCTTGCTGTAGACGGCAGCATCTTCGATGAAGGCGGTCAGCTTCATGCCGTTTTCATGCAGCGGCAGGGCTTCGTCATGGAACACCATGGCGTCGCGCGGGAAGCTGACAGTGTGGCAGTGCAGGCCGATGGGCAGACGACCGGTCTGCTCGACGCGGGAGATGAACTCGGGGATGCCGTCGATGTCGACATTTTCCGGCAGGTTGCCCGCCAGACCCATGATGATAGCGGTATCGGTGTGGTGACCTTTGCCGGTCCAGGAGAGTGAGCCGTAGACATCGACCTGGATCCGGGTGATGTCACGGATCTTGCCGCCTGCACGCAGTTCATCCACGAACTGTTTGGCTGCTTTCATCGGGCCGACAGTGTGGGAAGAGGAGGGGCCAACACCGATTTTGAAGATATCAAAAACGCTGATCATGTAACAATTACCTCAGGATAGAAGGGGGCGCCATGCCCACTCGCAGAAACGGGGTGATCCATGGGACGAGGGCGTCGTCGCCGAGGTCAATGAACCAGATAACCACAGTGTAACGGCTCAAAGCCCAAAAAAAGTTGAAATAGATCTATTTTTGTTGAATCAGAGCGGGCGAGTATAAAATTTATTTTGATGCTTATCCATTTTGTTAAGCGTTTGCCCATAAAAATACCCGACAATGCCGGGTATTTAGGAACCAAATGGGGCAAGTTACCGATTTTTAACACTCGGTAATGTTAACCGCCAGGCCACCGCGGGCGGTTTCCTTGTATTTGGTCTTCATGTCGTTGCCGGTTTCCCACATGGTCTTGATCACCTTGTCCAGCGACACCTTGTGCTCGCCGGTACCGCGCAGGGCCAGGCGCGCGGCGTTGATGGCCTTGACCGCCCCCATGGCGTTACGCTCGATGCAGGGCACCTGCACCTGGCCACCCACTGGATCGCAGGTGAGGCCCAGGTTGTGCTCCATGCCTATTTCGGCGGCGTTTTCGACAATCGCCGGGCTGCCGCCCAGGATCTCGGTCAGCGCCCCCGCCGCCATGGAGCAGGCAACGCCCACCTCACCCTGGCAGCCCACCTCGGCGCCGGAGAGCGATGCGTTCTTCTTGTAGAGGATGCCGATGGCGGCGGCGGCGAGGAAGTAGCTCAGCAGCAGTTCGTCATCCACCTTGCGCACGAAGCGATCGTAGTAGTGCAGCACGGCGGGGATGATGCCAGCGGCGCCGTTGGTGGGGGCGGTCACCACCCGGCCGCCGGCGGCGTTCTCCTCGTTGACGGCCAGCGCGAACAGATCCACCCACTCCATCACCATCAGCGGATCCTTGTTGAAATTGGTCTCGCAGCTGAGCTGGCGATAGAGCGCCGGGGCCCGCCGTTTCACCTTGAAGCCGCCGGGCAGCACCCCCTCGCTGCGACAGCCACGCTCGACGCAGCCCTGCATGGCCTGCCAGATCTTGCGAAGGCCCGCCTTGATCTCGGCTTCGGTGCGAAACACCTTCTCGTTGGCCAGCATCACGCCGGAGATGGAGAGGCCGCTCTCTTGGCAGTGGGCCAGCAACTGGGCGCCGCTCTCGAACGGATAGGGGATGGGGTGGGCCGCATCGAAGCGGGCGGCTTCCTCCTTGGCGTTGGCGAAGTGGCTCTCCTCGATGATGAAACCGCCACCGATGGAGTAGTAGGTCTGGCTAAACAGCAGCTGTTCCCCGGCGAAGGCGCGCAGGGTCATGCCGTTGGAGTGGGCGGGCAGGGTCTTGCGCCGGTTGAAGATGATGGCGCCGCTGCGGGCAAACTGGCTCGGCTGTTCACCCGCCAGCAGCAGCGACTGGCTGCGCTCCACCTCGGTCAAAAAGGCGGGGATGGCTTCGATGTCCACCGACTCGGGTTCGAAACCGGCCAGTCCCAGGATGATGGCCTTGCCGGTGCCATGGCCCTTGCCGGTCTGGCCGAGGGAGCCGTAGCACTCCACTTCTACCCGTTCGGTGCTGGGCAGCACCCCCTGCTGCTTGAGCGCGTTGGCAAAGGCGTAGGAGGCGCGCATCGGCCCCACGGTATGAGAAGAAGAGGGACCGATCCCGATGGAAAACAGGTCGAAGACACTGATCATGACACCACTCCGATTATGGGTTTCGTCTAAATATTGTAAATTTTTTGTAGTCGATGGAAAGCGGGAAAACCGAGGGGTGTGATGGCGGCACGCAAATGAAAGCAAGGATGGGTTGCAAAGAAGAGGGCGGCTTGCGCCAAAAAAGAAGGAGCGGCCCGGGGGCTGCTCCTTTGTGCGTGTTCAGGCAAGGGTTGCCGGCGGCTTAATCGAGAAACTCGCACAGATAGGCGGTGGGAGTTTTCACTTCCAGCTTGAAGGAGGAGTGGCCGGCCACGTCGAAGGATTGACCCTGCTCATAGGTGTGCCATTCGTCTTCGTCGGCCAGCTGGATGGTGAGCGCACCTTTGACCACCGTCATCCGCTCGGGGGCGGCGGTATTGAACTGGTAGTGACCGGCTTCCATCACACCCACGGTGGCTTTGTCGCCTTTTTGCTCGAAACCGATGGATTTTACATTTCCATCAAAATACTCGTTAACTTTCAGCATGTTTTCATCCCTGTATGCACGTTTGCCCAGCCAAAGTAGCACAATCTTTTGCCAGTTGTCATGAATAAAGCGGGAAAAATCGCCGTGAGCCTTTTGAATCTTTACTTTGTTGCAAACTTATCAATAACTCCCGTTAACGATTTGACGATTTAAAACAGCGAATAAATATGAGATAAAGCGCGCGCTCAGGGGAATGGACAGCTGTTCATCCCCTGTTTGGTTGATTGCACTGGGAAAGTGCGAATATTTGCTACTTAAAGGAACATTCTGTGTTAACAAAAGGACTCATTAAGAACGTTGGCTTCCAGGTCGTGGTCGCCATGGTGCTGGGGGCACTGGTGGGGGCGTTCATGGGTGAACAAGCCACCGTGTTTGCACCGCTCGGTACTCTCTTCATCCAGCTGATCAAGATGCTGGTGATCCCGCTGGTGGCGGTCGCCATTCTGTCGGGGGCGGCCAACCTCGGCGCCAGCCCGGCTGCTGGCAAGATTGGCGTTACCACGCTGGCCTTCTTCCTCGGTACCTCGGCGCTGGCGGTACTGCTGGCCCTGGTGATGGGGCAGATCTTCAAGCCCGGTGTCGGGGTCGAGTTCGGCTCCATGGCCTCCATGTTCTCCGGTGACTATGCCGACAAGGGCGCGCTGCCCGATGCGGTCGCCACCCTGCTCGGGATGATCCCGACCAACGTCTTCCAGTCGCTCAACGAAGCCAACATCCTGCAGATCCTGGTGTTCTGCATGTTCCTCGGCATCGCCCTGGCCAAGCAACCCCGCGAGCGGGCCAAGCCGCTGGTGGACGGCCTCAATACCCTGGTGGATGCCTTCGTCTGGATGATCAACAAGGTGATGCTGATCGCGCCGCTCGGCGTGTTCGGCCTGATGGCCGATGCCATCGGCACCTACGGTTTCGACGTGCTGACCCTGGTGCTCAAGCTGTTCGTGGTCTATCTGGCCGCCATCCTGATCTTCGCCTTCGTGGTCTATCCGCTGCTGATCGTGCTGTTCTCCAACACGCCGGTACGCAAGTACCTGTCTGCCATGAAGAAGCCGCAGATC
Source organism: Aeromonas sp. QDB39 (assembly GCF_027707585.1). Lineage (NCBI taxonomy): Bacteria > Pseudomonadati > Pseudomonadota > Gammaproteobacteria > Aeromonadales > Aeromonadaceae > Aeromonas > Aeromonas sp. QDB39. The sequence continues at coordinate 5,363 of NZ_JAPCIV010000033.1, forward strand.
GTCGCCTTCTCCACCGCCTCTTCCATGGCGACCCTGCCGGTCAACATGGAGACCTGCGAGGAGGAGCTGAAGGTGACCAATGCCACGGCCTCCTTCGTGCTGCCGCTGGGCGCCACCATCAACATGAGCGGCAACGCCATCTATTACGGCCTGGTCGCCATCTTCTTTGCCCAGGTCTACCAGATCGACCTCTCCATGGGTGCCTGGGCCGCCATCATAGTGACCGCCACCCTGGGGGCCATCGGCCAGGCCGGTGTGCCGGGCCCGAGCTTCCTGGTGGTCGCCGTGCTGCTGGCAGCCGGGATCCCCATCGAGGGGCTGCCGCTGCTGTTCGCGCTGGATCGTTTGTTCGACATGATCCGGACCGCCCTCAACATCACCGGCGATGCGGCCTGCGCCGTCATCGTTGACCGCTACAGTCCGGATTACGATCCGGACCGCTGGAACAAATAATCCAGCTGCAATGAACAAGGGGCCTGCGGGCCCCTTTCTTTATGCTTGTTGTTGTGACCGTCAGCCGAGCTGAGCGAGTGCCTGCTGGCAGCGCTGCTCGGCGGCGTCCAGCTCCAGCAGCACCATCTTGATGTCTTCCAGCTGCTGCTGCAGGGTCTCCCGTTTGTCGGCCACCAGCCCCAGCATGGTTTGCAGCTGGGTACGGCTGCTCTTGTCCGCATCGTAGAGATCGAACAGATCGCGGATGTCCGCCAGGCTGAAGCCCAGCCGCTTGCCGCGCAGGGTCAGCTTGAGTCGCACTCGGTCCTGCCGACTGTAGATCCGGGTCTGTCCCTGGCGGGCAGGATTCAAAAGTCCCTGATCTTCATAAAAACGAATACTTCGGGTCGTAACATCAAATTCACGGGCCAGTTCGCTGATGCTGTAGGTCCGCGTGTCATCCTTGGTTCGGTTCATGGCGCTATCTTGACTGTCAATCCTGGCTGGCACCTTACCCAAACGTCAACTGCCCCGCAAGTCTTGTTCCCGCAGCGGCGGCAGCATATGTTATTTCAATGTAACAAGGAGAGTGCAATTGATGGATATCGTGATTGTTGCGGCCAAACGTACCCCCATGGGGGCCTTCCAGGGAGCCCTGGCCAACCTGACGGCACCTGAACTGGGGGCCTGTGCCATTGCCGCGGCCATGGCAGAAGCGGGGCTCAGGGGAGAGCAGATCGATGAAGCCTATCTGGGCAACGTGCTGAGTGCCGGGGTCGGCCAGGCACCCGCCCGCCAGGCGGTGCTGAAGGCGGGTCTGCCGGACAGCATCCCCTGCACCACGGTCAACAAGGTGTGCGGTTCCGGCATGAAGGCGGTGATGCTGGCGGCCGATGGCTTGCGGCTCGGCGATACCAAGGTGGTGATCGCCGGCGGGATGGAGAGCATGAGCCGCGCCCCATATCTTCTGGACAAGGCGCGCAGTGGTTTTCGGATGGGGCACCAGAGCGTGCTCGATCACATGTTCCTCGACGGACTGCAGGATGCCTACGAAGGCCAGCTGATGGGGCATTATGCCCAGCTGAGCGCCGATCGCGCCGGACTGACCCGTGCCGACATGGATGCCTTTGCCATCGCATCGCTGGAGCGGGCGCTGGCGGCCCAGCGCAGCGGTGCCTTTGCGGCGGAGCTGGCGCCGGTGATGGCCGGAGATACCCTGCTGCTGGCCGAGGATGAGCAGCCTGCCAAGGCCAGGCCCGAGAAGATCCCCCAGCTCAAGCCTGCCTTCAGCAAGACGGGCACCATCACGGCGGCCAATGCCAGCTCCATCTCGGACGGGGCGGCGGCGCTGATCCTGATGCGCTCCGACACTGCCGTGCAGCTGGGACTGCCGGTGCTGGCGCGACTGGTGGGTTATCAGAGCCACGCGGCCCTGCCCGCCGAGTTTACCAGCGCACCGGTAGGGGCCATCAAGGGCCTGCTGGCCAAGGTGGGTTGGCGGGTGGAGGAGGTGGATCTGTTCGAGGTCAACGAGGCGTTTGCCATGGTCAGCCTGCTGGCGATGGCCGGTTGCCAGCTGCCCCATGACAAGGTCAACGTGAACGGCGGCGCCTGCGCGCTGGGTCATCCGCTGGGGGCGAGCGGTGCCAGGATCCTGGTGACCCTGATCCATGCCCTGCGCGAACGCGGTCTCACACGCGGGGTGGCCAGTCTGTGTATCGGGGGCGGGGAGGCGACGGCGGTCGCCATCGAGCTGGGTTAATCTGTCTCCGCCATCGCCTGGAGTTGCTGGTTGACCCAGGCGGTGGCGGTCAGATAGAGCTGGCTGACCTTCTCTTCATTGAGCCCGAGCCGGGCCGTTCTGGCCGTGATCCGCTGCCAGTTCGCACTCTCGTAATCCTCGCAAAACGACAGATAGAACCCCAGGTTGCCCTTGCGTTCCAGCAGGGCGACCCGGATCTCCTCGATCAGCGGAATGGTGCCGAGCAGCTTGTCCATGGGCTGTTCCATCAACACATCGAGCAGGGAGAAGAGGCCGGTGATGAAGGCCTGCTGGGCTTCCTGGGTCGGCGCATGGGTGTGGGCCAGCAGCTCGCAGAAGCGGGCCCGGATCATCGACATCTGATAGAGCTCGGCACTCTTGCCGTGGCCGGCGCTGGTGGCGGCGACCAGGGTCACGAAACGTTTGAGCTGGGTGTGGCCGAGATAGACGGCGGCCTGGCGAAAGGAGGAGATGGGGTTGGCGTGGCTCTTGAGGTGGTTGACGTAACGCAGCAGCTTGAGGGACAGGGAGATGTCCTGACTCAGCAGTTGCTCGATGCGGTTGAGGTCGGGCTCGGGCTGGTTGACCACGTTGAGCAGTTGCATCACCACCACCTGGGCCGGCTCCATGGTCGCCTGCTTGACCATCTCGGGTCGACTGAAGAAGAAACCCTGGAACAGGTCGATGCCAAGTCGCTTGACCCGTTCAAACTCCGCCTTGTCCTCCACCTTCTCCGCCAGATAGGTGAGCTTGAGCTGCTGATGCTGCTGGATGAACACCTTGATCTGCAGCAGCGACGTGGCGCGCAGATCGAACTTGATGATGTGGATGTAGGGGAGGAAGCGCTCCCAGTCCGGCGACAGGGTGAAGTCGTCGAGGGCGAGCTGATAGCCCAGCCCGTGCAGCTGTTTGACCTTGGCCAGCAGCGCATCGTCGGGATCGGCATCTTCCAGGATCTCGATCACCACCTTCTCCGGCGGCAGGCACTCGGCCAGCCCTTCCAGCAGCAGCGAATGAGGGAAGTTGATGAAGCAGGGGCGACCGCCGAGCAGCTGATCGATGTTCTGTTGCAGGAACTGTTCGACCACCAGTCTGGCGGTGGCTTGCTGGGAGGAGATGGGGGGGAACACGTTATCCAGACTGTCGCGAAACAGCAGCTCATAGGCGTGGGTGTTCAACTCCCGATCCAGGATGGGCTGCCTTGCTACGTATGAATACATGCATCTCTCCAGCGTGTGTACTGGATTGATTTTATTGTGAAGCCGCGCACTATGCCAGCGCTTGGAGGCCAGAAACGGTCAATAACTGGCATAGTGCTTGAGTGGGCGGGCAGGGGATGCCCGCCCGCTTCAGAACAGGTAATTGAGCTGCAGACCGGCCAGCCAGGCATCCCCTTCCGAGGTGCCCTGGAAGGTGGAGGTGGTCTGCGGGATGCCAGGTTTGAGCTGCATGGTCTCGCTCACGTCCACCTTCTTGCCGTCGATCAGCGTCACCCCCAGATCCAGCGAGAGGTGGCGATCGATCTGATAACCCACCCCGGCGCTGTACCAGACCCGATCCGAGTCGGGGATGGAGATGGTGCGGCGATCCGCCGGGACCGGGCTGCGGTCATAGGCAAGGCCGGAGCGCAGCTGCCATTGCGGTGCCAGCTGGTAGGTCAGGCCCAGCGCGTAGCGCCAGCTGTCTTCCCAGTGCTCGTCCTTGATGTGCATGACACCGTGGTGGTCGAGCTCGGATTCCAGCTGCACGAACTTGCTCCAGTTGGTCCAGTTGATGCTCGAATGCAGCGCCAGTGCCGGCGTGAGCTGATGGAACAGGGCCAGCTCGGCGGTGGCGGGCAGCGGCAGATCCAGGCTGCCGGTATCGGTGAAGGGCTGCCCGTTCTGGTCGATGCCGATGGCGTCGCCAGAGAGCTTCAGGGTGACGTCGTGGCGGTAGGAGAGGCCGATGCGGGTCGCCTCCGACAGTTCCAGCAGGGTGCCCAGGTTCCAGCCCATGGCCCAGCCATCCCCTTTCAGGTGCTTGGCGATCTGGTTGTTGGACGGGAAGGTGCCACCCACTTCCCCTTCGCCCTGAATGGCGGAGAGGCCGGCGCCGACGGACCAGACGCGGTTGATGCGGTAGGCCAGCGACGCCCCCAGATCCACGGTCTTGATGTCGGAGACATTGCCGAAGTGGCCGGCATTGTAGTTGTCCGGCATCTTGACGCCGAGCCCGTAATAGGAGGTGGCAGCCAGCCCCAGGCGCCACTGGTCGTTGAGCGGCACTATGAGGTAGGCGTTGGGCACCCAGGCATCATCGGCGATGTCGTGGGCCGCCGCATCCAGGCTGACCGGCCCCTTGGGGGTCGGCACCCGGGTGGTGCCCTCGATGTTGACGTCGGGGTGCACATAGATGAAGCCACCGGAGAAGGCCATGGTATCGAAACGGGTCATGGCGGCGGCGTTGCGGGAGAGCACGCTGGCATTGTCGGCGATGGCGGCTTCGCCGGCGAAGGCGCGGCCCATGCCGGTGGCGGATTGCTCGGCCAGCTGAAAACCTGCCGCCTGGGCCTGGCTCGACAGCACCAGCAGGGCGATGAGAGACGGCTTCATGATGGAGTGCATTGCATTGTCCTTGAAAATGAACTTGGAGTTCGAACGTTCTTATGGTTGGAGGCAGGATTTTATATGGTATGACCAGTAAGGCAACGGGCGTGGGGGCGAGGGGATGAAAACGGGATTAAATGCTGGGGGATGTGCTGCTAATAGCTTGATAAAAAAAGAAAAGCGTACAGTTGTTTACTACAGATGTACGCTGAAACATGAATTTGGAATAAAAAAAGAGCGCCCGCAGGCGCTCTGGTCAATTCGCTGATTATCAGAACTTCATGTTGAACTGAGCGGAAGCGAGGAAGGCGTTGCCGTGGGAGGTGCCTTTCCAGCGCAGGGCTTCGTTGCTTTCGACCAGCTTCTCGTTGACGTCCACTTTCTTGCCGTCCAGATAGGCCATGCCGAAGTCGACGCTCATGTCCTTGTCGATGTGGTAGGTGGCGCCAGCGCTATACCATACGCGGTCGGAATCCGGGATGCTCAGGCTGCGGTATTCCGGCTCGATCGGGGTGTTGTCGTAGGCAAAGCCGATACGGGCTTCCCAGGACGGGTTGACGTACCAGGTACCGCCCAGAGAGTAACGGGTGGAGTCCTTGAACTTCTCCGGCTTGTAGAGGCAGACGCCGGCACCGTCGGTGCTGTTGCACTGACCGCTGGTGGCTTTGAGCTCCTGGAAGGCGCTCCAGTCGGTCCAGTTGACGGAGTAGTGCACGGCAAACTGCTGGTTCAGACGGTGGTAACCGGCGAACTCGGCCTGGGCCGGCAGATCCAGCGGCAGTTCGCCACCGACGGTCTTGAAGCCGGAAGAGGTGCCCTGATAGTCACCCTTGAACTTCAGGTCTACCTGGGAGCGATAGGTCAGCGCGAAGCGGTTGTTCTCGTTCACTTCATACATGGTGCCCACGTTCCAGCCGTAACCCCAGTCGTCCCCCTTCAGGTGGCTGACGATGGTGTCCTTGCCGATACCCGGTACGCTGCTCAGCGGCGGCACGGCGGCCAGTACACCGGCGCGGCGGTTCAGTTCAGCCTTGGCATAGACCAGGTTCAGACCGGCGCCGACGCTGAAGTGCTGGTTGACGCGGTAGGCGATGTTCGGGTTGATGTTGAAGGTGAGCAGTTCGGTGTTGCCGGCAATGGAGCCACCGTTGAAGTTCTCGGTATACTCGGTCGACAGACCGTAGTTGGAGAACAGGCCGATACCCCAGGCCCACTGGTCGTTCAGCGGCTGGATGAAGTAGGTGGCAGGCACGAAGGCGCTCGGCGCAATGCCGCTTTCGCTGGCACCGGCCATCTTGGCGGAGCCTGCATAGATGTCACCATTTACATCCACATCCGGCTTGATATAGGTACCGGAGACAGAGAACGCCATCTTGTCAAACTGGGTCATGGCTGCCGGGTTGCGGGACAACACGGAGGCGTTGTCCGCCACGGCGGCTTCCCCTGCATACGCACGACCCAGGCCGGAGGCTGAGTGTTCGTTCAATTGGAACGCGGCGGCGAAGGTTTGGGTACTGGCCAGGGTGACGGCGGCAGCGATCAGGCTCTTTTTGAAAAAGGCAGTTGTCATAGTGTTCTCTCTTGTAGGCAGATTTTCCGTCGGCATCAGGGCTATTTTGCCTCTGTATGTGACAAGATCTGTTGTTATTTCAGCTTCTTCCCATTCAATTCTGGCGTGATTCTATGGATCTGGTAGGAGGTAAGAAATCAGACCAGTGACAGCAGAATACATAAAAGTTTCCAGAGTGTTAATCATTTGTTTGAATTCGCCGGTTAAATAGTCTCTTTTACCATTAATTGGATAAAAAACACCCACATACAGCGATCTGCATCACAAAAATATTTTTGGGTATTTGCGGGGAATGAGCAGCGAATAGGGGAGAATCGTGACGGGAAAGGAGATAAACGGGCAGCCAACCTGATTGGTCTGCCCGTTGGCTTGACCCGCTACGAGGCGAGTCAAGATTGGGTTAATGCCTGTTAAATCGACCAGTGCAGTCGGGATTCCAGCTGCTCTGCCACCGGCGCCAGCGGCTCTTCCATCCCACCGATCAGCACCATGTTGGCCCCCTTGAGTTGCAGGATCTCGCCCTTGAGCTGGCCATCTTCAAAGGTGGGCTGCAGGGTGAGTGGCACATGCTTGGGCACCAGGAACAGGGTGACCGGGCCCATCTTGCCCTGCAATACCATGTGCAGCGCCGGCCCCTGATAGAAGGAGCAGTGGTTGACATAGGTGATCTTCAGCCCCTGCATGCCCATCAAGGTCGCGCCATATTTCTCCATCTTGGCGTTGATGGTGCGCAGGCTCACCTGCTCGTCCACATCCTTGATGAAGGGCTCCTCGCCATAGATGTGGGCCATGGCGACCTGGGCCAGCGAGAGCTCGTCGGGAGCGGCTAGCGGCCAGTTCAGCCAGCGGGTGCTCATGCCGAGCAGGAAAGCGATCGAGGCAGCCATCGCCAGCGCACGCCAGTTGCTGCGCGGGCGCACCGGCAGGGGAACCACCTGCGGCTGATCGGCTTCCAGCGCCTGTCTGAGCAGGATACGCTCGGCCAGACCGGCCGGCACCTCGACCTCCATGGCTCGCTGCAGACTGCGATCGAGCTGCTTCATCTCGTCCAGATGCTTGCGGTTGGCGGGGGATCGCTGGGCCTGCGCGAGAAACGCGGGATCCTGCTCCTGTGGATGGGCTATGGCCCGACGGCGAAATTCCAGCTCATCCATTGGTGTGTCCTCTCTGTTGGGTCGTTGACTCCATGGCCTCTTTTATCTGGTTGCGGGCCCGAAACAGGCGAGTCATGACGGTGTTCTTGTTGAGCCCCAGCTGCGCCGCTATCTCGTCGCCGCTAAAGCCCCCCAGCACCTGCAGCAGCAGGGGTTCCTGATATTCGGCCGGCAGGCGGGCGATGTGGCGTCTGAGCCACTCGTTCTCCATCTCCTGCTCGCTGTGCAGTGCCTCCTGATCGCTCTGGGGATGCTCGTCGAGATCGACGAGGTCAAACTGCTTGCGCTCGAAGCGGCGTGCATTTTCCCGCCGCAGTATGGTGATGAGCCAGGCCTTGGCGGCCTTGTCGTCGAGCAGGGAGTCTATGCTCTTCCAGGCGCGCAGAAAGGTCTCCTGCACCAGGTCTTCCGCCACTTGCGGGTCCCGGCACAGCCAGTAGGCGTAGCGGTAGATGTCCCCGTGCAGGGCATGTACCAAGGCTTCGTATTTGGTTTGTTTGTCTGCCATGCCTCCATAGACCGGGGAGGTCGTGGGATCCTTTCCGACCGTGGCACCTTTTTTTCTGAAAAAACCTAAAGCCATCGCTGGGCTTCCTTATTTGAATGAAGGCCAGGATCGACCGATCCTGGCCAGTTGCCTGAGGCCATAGGCTATCGCAAAAGTTTCGTGGCCGCATAGGGCGCTGGCAAAGTCCGTCCAGGTTTGCGGGTGGCTCTCAGCAGGGGACGCGGCGGCAAAACAGGCGCGCTCCAGGGCGGCAAAGTGGGGTACAAGGGCGGGATCGCGACGACAGGGCAGGACATCGAGGCGGTGATGGGGCAGTGACCAGTGCAGGTGGGCCCACGCCAGCAAGCGGGCCCGGATCTGCTCGGTATCGGCCCGACACAGCGCCTGTTGCAGGCGATAGAAGGCGTGCCAGCGCGGCCCGTGGCGCCAGCAGGCGCGCAGCAGCAGAGCCCAGATGACCCACAGCAGGCTCTCGTCGTTCGGCCCATCCTGCGCCGGCTGCGACTGCGTGCCTGCGGCGATGTGCAGGGGCGTGGCGGGCAGCCGAGCATATTCGATGCGCCCGCGCTGGGTGTTGAACCAGGCCATCTCGATGGCGGGCAGCAGGTAGTCACCAGGTTCGTCCACGGTCAAGGCCTGGCGCCACTCGCGCTCGAAGCGCAGCGTCCCCTTGGCGAGATAGCGCTCCTGCTGCTGCTCCCCATCTGGCCTGGCCCTGATGCCGGCGGGCAGGCCGGATGAGCCGAGCAGGCGTGCCAGATTGAGGCGGCTGCCATCCCCCCCCTCCAGGGTGAGGGTCAGGGTACGGATCACCGGCTCACCCGCTCTGGCCGCCGTCGGGGGATCCAGCCGCTGACCCAGGGTGAGCTGGCTCGCCACCGGTTGCAGCGGGGGCTCGTCGATCTGCACGAACAGGGTGGCCGCCCGGGCCGAGAGCGGGTCACTGCCACCGTCATCTTGCGGCAGGCGCCCCTGAAAGCGGGGGGATTCCAGTGGATGGCGCCCCGCTTCTTTGGCCTGCAGCAGCCAGCTGCGGGTCAGGCGGCCGGGCAGACCGGGGCTTGCCGGTGGCTGCCACTGATCGTTGCCGAGGCGGCGAATGGTGAAGGCATCGCTGGCCGGCTCGGTGAGGTTGGGAGCCTCCATGTTGGCCGGCAGCCAGAGGCTGAGCTGATAGATAAACGGCTGGCCGGGGTAGAGCGGCCCCTGTTGCAGCACCCGGGCCTGCAGTTCGATGGGGGAGATGGCAGGCGTTGGCGCCAGGTTGCCGGCTTCGCTGCGTGGCGGAAAGGGGATGGATGGAGTCTGCTCCGCCCCCAGTGGCAGGGCCGGCACCTGCTGCGGGCTGGTATCCAGCAGGTGCAGGGGGATCTGCCACCGGGTCAGGCTCTGCTGCGGGGCGCTGATCCGGCTCATGGTCACCTTGCCCACCGCAAACTGGCGCAGCAGAGGGGTGATGGCAAGCTCATTGCTCTGGCGCTCGCCGTCCGCTTCGATGATCAGCAACCAGTCGCGGCGATCGGCCCCTGGCAGCAGCTCGGCCCGGGGCGGGGCGGCAAAAACCTGCGCCGTCATCAGCCAGAGCAGCAACAGGCACAGGGTATGGCAACGAGTGAAGAGGCAGCTCACCAGGGATCCTCTCCTTTCAGGTTGCCAGGGGCGAGGCCACGGTCGGCCTCCTGCTCGCGCCTGCGCTGATCTTCCTTGCGCAGCCGCTGCTCCAGCAGCAGGACGGGAGGTGACGGAGGCAGAGGAGCGTCCGGGGTAGCGGCCTGCTCGGGGGCATCGATGGGCTTGGGATCCTGCGCCTGTGGGGTTGCCTCGGGCGGCTGGGCGCGCAGCAAGGTCAGGTTGTAGCGCGCATCCTGATGGCTGGGTTCCAGTGCCAGCGCCGCCAGATAGGCCTGCTCGGCGGCCGCCAGCTGACCGAGCTGCACCAGGGCATTGCCCCGGTTGTAGTGGGCAGTGGCCGTGCTGGCCCGGCCATAGGCGGCGGCCGCCTTGGCGTAGTCGCCAGCCCGATACCAGGCATTGCCTTGCCAGACGGGATCCGCAAAGGTGCGGGCGGCCTCCTGATAGCGCTTCTGCAAGAAGGCCTGCCAGGCCTGATTGTCATGGGCAGCGGGCGGCAGGGCCGTTGGCGCCGGGCTGGCCTGCAGGGAGGGGGGCGTCAGCAAGAGCGCCCCCACCAGCACCAGCCAGAGGCTGCCAATGCGGGCCAGCAGCGCCAGCGGCAGCAGGGGCAGCAGCAGCCAGGGGCCGAGATCCATGGCCTGGTGTGTACCTATGCTCTGGCTCATGGGCAGGGGGGCAAAGCGTGGCGCCCCCTGTTGCAGCCACTGCAGTTGACCGCCGAGATCGCCGGCCAGCTGTTGCAGGGTGGCCACGTCGGGGGCCGGCAGGGCACGACCGAAGCCACCGCCTATGGTGGCGGGCAGGCGACTGGCCTGGCCGCTGTTGACCAGCAAGACGTCGAGGCGTGCCTGTACCTGGGCGTGGCAAAAGAGGCTGCCCTGGCAGGGCCACACCGCCTTGATCCGCTTGGCCTGACGGGCGGTCAGGTCATCGGTGATCAGCAGCAGGCGGGCCTGCTGGCCGGCGGGGATCTGCTTGAGTGCCAGCGCCACTGCACGCTCGGGCGCGCTGCCTTGCCTTGGCATGATGGCCGGGCGCAGGTCGGGTAGCAGCAGGGCGAGGGCCTGGTGATCCCGGGTTGGCGGCATGGCGAGGTAGGCATCCCCGGCAAACAGGATGAGGGCGATGGGATGGGCCGCTTCCTGCTGCACTCGGTCAGCCAATAAATCCTGCAGCAGCACCCGCACCCGGGTGGCCCGGTCTGGCAGCAGATCGGTGGCCAGCATGGAGCGGGAGAGATCCAGCAGCCAGATGTCGAGGGCCGGGCTCGGAACGCTCTGGCTCTGCTGGCGCAGGGCCGGGCCGCTCAAGGCCAGGATCAGCGGCAGGCAGGCCAGCCAGAGCCAGGGAAAATGGCGCCGCTGCCCAGGCAGTAGATAAGCCTGCATGGCGGGAGCCAGCAGCGGCGCCTGGCGACGACGGCGCCATCCCTGCCACAGCCAGGGCAGCAGGGCCAGCAACCAGAGCGGGCGCAGCAGAGTGAGCTCCATCATGGGGCGCCTCGGGACGGACTGTCAGGCACAGTGGCTTTGTGGCTCAGCCGCGTCGGCCAGCGCAATCGGGCGGGCCAGCTCAGCAGCAGCCAGGCCAGCGCCAGTGGCCAGGGGTAGAGCTCCTGGTTGGGACGATAGCGGGTCTGCGCGGTGGCGACGGGCTCCAGAGTATCCAGCGCCTGATTGATGACCTCGAGATCCCCCTGGGTGCGCGCCCGGAAGTAACGGCCATGGCCTACCTCGGCCAGCTGCTGCAAGAGGGCCTCGTCGAGCTCGGCACTGGGGTCGCTCTGGGCCGGGGCCTGGGCGGGAGTCATCGCCTCGGCAAAGGTATCCGGATCGGCGCCCACTCCCAGGGTATAGAGACGAATGCCTGCTGCGGCGGCCTGCTTGGCCTCGCGCAGGGGATCGGCGCTGCCGGCAGTGTTGCGCCCGTCGGTGACCAGCAACAGGGCGGTGGAGCGATCGGGGGCCTTGTGCTGGCGAGCAAGCAGGATGGCCTCGCCGAGGGCGGTGGTGCGTCCCACCAGCTCGAAATCGAGCTCGCGGGTCAGACCGAGCAGGGCGTTGGTCTCCTGGGTCAGGGGGGAGAGCAGGTAGGCATGATCGGCGAACACGATGAGGGCGATGCGATCGCCGGGACGGGCGGCGATGAGCCTGTCTATCTGCTGGCGCACCGCGCTGAGCCGGTCTTTTTGCTCCCCTTCATCCAGCATGTCCTGAGTGCGCATGCTGTCGGAAAGATCCACCGCCAGGATGAGATCCCGGCTGCTCTGATAGCTCACCTGAGGCGGCTCCTGCCACTGGGGACGGCAGAGCGCCAGCACCAGGGCGCACCAGCACAGCGCCATTCGCCACAGGGGCTGGCCGGCATGGGGGCGCAGCAGGGGAAAGCCGGCATGGGTCAATACGCCAGGATCATGTGCGCTGCTGGGGCGGGGCGGCAGACCAAAGCGCACCAGCAGCGGCAACACCAGCGCCAGGGCAAACCAGGGCCAGGCGAGGATCATGGCTCTCTCCCGGCGTGCGCGTCGCTGGTGCGAGTTCGCCTCCGTGGCCAGCGGGTGCGCAGGTCCAACAACCAGGCTGGCGGGCAGATGCAGTGACGTCCCCAGGCGAGGTAGGCCCGGCGCAGCGCCTGGCGCTGCTGCGCATCCGGGCTCTGACCGCCGTAGAGCCAGGCAGACCAGTGCGGGGCCAGCTCGCGAAAGCGGCTGCCCCCCAGAGGATCGAGCCCCAGAGAATCGAGAAAGGCGAGCCAGGGCGCGCCTTGCAGGGAAGCCGCCTCGGGCCAGCGGGGCAGCACAGCCTCGCGCAATACAGTCTGCAGTTGGGGCACCAGATCGGGGGCCTGCCAGTCGAGCTGCCGCCGCCAGCGGCGATAACGCAGCAGGCTCTGCACACCGAGGATGATGATGGCGCCGACCAGCAACGCGATCAGCAGCCACCACCAGCCCAGCAGACGGGGATCAGAGGCCAGCTGCAGCGGCGGGCCGGGGTGAATGTCGCGTAGCTGGGCCGCCAGCGGCGAGGTGGGGACGCTGCTGCCCGGCACGGCGCTGGCGAGCCAGTTCAGAATTGGCGGCATGCCCCCTCCTGCCACTGGCGTTGCAGCGGCTGGCCGTTGTCGAGCCGGTAGAGGCGTTGCACCAGCGGCAGCAGTTGCTGATGGCTCTGGCGGGCCAGCTGCTCGGCAGCCTCTTGATAGCGCCAGGCGAACCCCGGTTCGCCGGCCTCGAGCCAGCCGTTCTGCTGGCCGGCGCGCACCGCCAGACGCCCCTGGGCGGGCAGGGCTGCCTCCAGCGGATCCCGAATTTGCCAGCAATGCAGGTCGTGGCGCCGGCCGAGCAGTTGCAACTGGCGGCAGAGTGCCTCGTCGAGGGGGCTGTGATCGGTGATCAGGGTCAATCTGGCGCCGTGGGGCAGGTTGAGCCGGGCCAGGGTATGGGCCAGGGCGTGGGGGGGCGGCGTGCGCGCCAGCCCCAGCCGGTAGTGGTGGCAGAGGGCCTCCAGCAAGGGCACCAGGGGGCCGCGCTGGTGTTGCAGATGCGGCTCCACACCGTGGCAGATCAGGGTGTTGGCCTGCTTTTCCCCTTGCCAGAGCAGGGCGGCAGCCAGCTCGCAGCCCAGGCGCGCCTTGAGCTGGCGGCAAGAGCCGAAGTACATGGCCGGAGAGAGATCGAGCAACAGCCAATGGGCCTGATCCTGCTCCTCGCTGTAGAGCCGGGTATAGGGGCGACCGAGGCGAGCGGTCACCCGCCAGTCGATGTGGCGCACCTCGTCGCCGGCCTGATAGGCGCGCAGCTCGCGAAAGGTGAGCCCCGGCGTGCGGCCAAGTCGGCCCTGCGCCACCGGTTGAATGCGCGAGCGCGGCCCCTGCCGGGCCCACAGCCTGATCGCCAGCAGTCTGGCAAGCGGCAGGGCGATATCGGGATGGGCGAGGGGATCGACGGTGCTCGTCATGGCAGCAGGGCCCGCACAGAGGAAACGAGCGGGCTCAGGGGCATGGGATCGCATCCAGCAGCAGGGTGATGAGCGCCTCGTTGTCGAGGTTGTCCGCCAGCGCCTGATAACTGGGGATGAGGCGATGGCGCAGCACGGCCGGCGCCAGCTGCTGAATGTCTTCGGGCAGCACGAAATCCCGTCCGGCCAGCCAGGCCCTGGCGCGGGCCGCTCTGGCCAGACCTATGCTGGCCCTGGGGCTGGCGCCCACCGCGACAAGGGGTTCGAGTTCCGGGCACAGGCCACTGCCCGGGCGGGTGGCGCAGACCAGCTGCACCAGATAGTGCTCGAGGCGCCCCTGCATCTGCACCGCCTGTACCGCGCTGCGGGCCGCCAGCAGATCGGCCTGGCTCAGGGTGAGCGGCGGCGTCGGCAGGGTGTCGCCGCGGGCGTTGAGTTGAAGGATGGCCAGCTCCATGGCGGGGCTCGGGTAGTCCACCAGCAGCTTGAGCAAGAAGCGATCGAGCTGGGCCTCCGGCAGGGGATAGGTCCCCTCCTGTTCTATGGGGTTCTGCGTGGCGGCCACCATAAAGAGGGGCGGCAGGCGCCAGCTCTTCTTGCCCACGGTGATCTGATGCTCGGCCATCGCCTCCAAGAGGGCGGACTGCACCTTGGCCGGCGCCCGGTTGATCTCGTCCGCCAGCACCAGGTGGTTGAAGAGAGGGCCGGGCTGAAACACGAAGCTGGCATCCTGGGGATGAAACACCTCGCTGCCGGTGAGATCGGCAGGCAGCAGGTCGGGGGTGAACTGGATGCGGGCGAAGCGCCCCTCCACCGCGCCGGCCAGCGCCTTGACGGCCCGGGTCTTGGCAAGACCGGGGGCGCCTTCGATCAACACATGTCCTTCACATAACAGGGCGATCAGCAGCCCCTCGATGAGGGGGCCCTGTCCCAGAATTTGACTACCCAGATAGTCCCCAAGCTGTCTGAACTCGGCCGCTGCCATGCAATAAACCCGTTGTTTTCATAGAAGTTGATCTTTTTATACTCCAGTTGACGCACAAGGGCGAGGGAGGGGGCCAAGATGGCGGCAATTTAGTTTCAATCAGCCGTATGAAATTTGTGAGTGGATTGTTAAGATGTGGCGCAATGAGGTCAGACCTCTCCCTTTAGTCTTCTCGTTTAACCAAGGAGCCAGGATGAAAGAGCCATTGAAACTGACGACTCGCCAGGGCGAACGGATTGCCGTCGTGGCGGGTTTGCGCACTCCCTTTGCCAAGCAGGCCACCGCCTTTCACGGCGTGCCTGCGGTGGATCTGGGCAAACTGGTGGTGAGCGAGATGCTCGCTCGCACCGATCTCGATCCCAAGCTCATCGACCAGCTGGTGTTCGGCCAGGTGGTACAGATGCCGGAAGCCCCCAACATCGCCCGCGAGATCGTGCTCGGCACCGGCATGAGCGTCAGCACCGATGCCTATAGCGTGTCGCGCGCCTGCGCCACCAGTTTCCAGGCCGTCGCCAACGTCACCGAATCCATCATGGCCGGCACGGTGGATATCGCCATCGCCGGCGGCGCCGACTCCTCCTCCGTGCTGCCCATCGGGGTGAGCAAGAAGCTGGCCCGCGCCCTGGTGGATCTCAACAAGGCGCGCAATCTGCAGCAGCGTTTCAATATCCTGCGCCAGTTGCGGGTCAAGGATCTGCTGCCGGTGCCGCCCGCCGTGGCCGAGTACTCCACCGGTCTCTCCATGGGGCAGACCGCCGAGCAGATGGCCAAGAGCCACCAGATCAGTCGCGAGGCGCAAGATGCGCTGGCGCACCGCTCTCACACCCTGGCCGCGCAGGCCTGGGCCGATGGCAAGTTAAGTGGCGAGGTGTTCACCGCCCACGTGCCGCCCTACAAGTCGCCGCTGGAGCGAGACAACAACATCCGTGAAAGCTCGGATCTGGCGAGCTACGCCAAGCTCAAGCCGGTGTTTGACCGGGTACACGGCTCCGTCACTGCCGCCAACGCCACCCCGCTCACCGACGGCGCCGCCGCCGTGCTGCTGATGCGCGAAGGGCGGGCCCGCGAGCTTGGCCTCGAGCCGCTCGGCTATATCCGCAGTTTCGCGTTTTCTGCCATCGACGTGTGGCAGGACATGTTGATGGGCCCCTCCTACGCCACCCCGCTGGCGCTGGACCGCGCCGGCATCACGCTCAGCGATCTCACCCTGATCGACATGCACGAGGCCTTTGCCGCCCAGACCCTGGCCAACCTCAAGATGTTTGCCAGCAAAGAGTTTGCCCAGAGCAAGCTGGGTCGCGATCAGGCCATCGGCGAGGTGGACATGGACAAATTCAACGTCCTCGGTGGCTCGCTGGCCTTTGGTCACCCCTTTGCCGCGACCGGTGCGCGCATGATCACCCAGACCCTGCACGAGCTGCGGCGCCGGGGTGGGGGATTGGGGCTTAACACCGCCTGTGCGGCGGGTGGTCTCGGCGTGGCCATGGTGTTGGAGGTAGAGTGATGAGCGAGAAGACTTTTTCCCTGGCGGTGCGCCAGGATGGCATCGGCATTCTCACCATGGATGTGCCGGGCGAGAGCATGAATACCCTGAAGGCCGCCTTCGTGGAGGAGATCCGCGCGGTGCTGGCCGAGGTGAAAGCCAATAAAGAGCTGATCGGCCTGGTGGTGGTCTCTGGCAAGAAGGACTCCTTCATCGCCGGCGCCGACATCAGCATGCTGGCGGCCTGTACCAGCGCCAAGGATGCCGAGACGCTGTCGCGGGAAGGGCAGGTGATCTTCGCCGAGATCGAGTCACTGCCGATCCCGGTGATCGCCGCCATTCACGGCCCCTGCCTCGGCGGCGGGCTGGAGCTGGCACTGGCCTGCCATGGCCGGGTGGTCACCGATCACGGCAAGACGGTGCTCGGCCTGCCCGAGGTGCAACTGGGCTTGCTGCCGGGCTCCGGCGGGACTCAGCGTCTGCCGCGCCTCATCGGGGTGGCCAAGGCGCTCGATCTGATGCTGACCGGCAAGCAGGTGCGGGCCAAGCAGGCCAAGAAACTGGGGCTGGTGGACGACGTGGTGCCGCCCTCCATCCTGCTGGACGCCGCCATCAAGTTAGCCAAGAAGGGCAAGCCCCGTCACGAGCTCAAGCGGGATCTGCAGGGCAAGCTGCTGGAGACCAACAAGCTTGGCCGCAAGGTGCTGTTCGATCAGGCCCGCAAAGGGGTGAAGGTGAAGACCCGCGGCAACTATCCGGCCCCGGATCTGATCCTGGAAGTGGTGCGCATCGGGGTGGAAGAGGGGATGCAGGCCGGCCTTGCCGCCGAGTCCCGCCATTTTGGCGAGCTGGTGATGACCAGCGAATCCGCCGCCCTGCGCTCCATCTTCTTTGCCACCACTGAGATGAAGAAGGAGGTCACCTATCAGGGGGCCGAGCCGCGCAAGGTGGGTCACGCCGCCGTGCTGGGCGGCGGTCTGATGGGGGGCGGCATTGCCTTCGTCACCGCCACCAAGGCAGGCGTGCCGGTGCGGATCAAGGACGTGGCCAGCAGCGGCATCGGCAATGCCATGCGCTACAGCTACGATATCCTGGCCAAGAAGCTCAAGCGCCGCCAACTGCTGCGCAGCGAGCTTGAGAAGCAGATGAGCCTGCTGACCGGCACCCTCGACTACTCCGGTTTCCACCGGGTCGACATGGTGGTGGAAGCTGTGTTTGAAGATCTTTCCCTCAAGCACCAGATGGTGAAGGACGTGGAGCGTGAATGTGGCGAGCACACCGTGTTTGCCTCCAACACCTCCTCTCTGCCTATCCACCAGATCGCCTCGGCGGCGGCGCACCCGGAACGGGTGGTGGGGCTGCACTACTTCAGCCCGGTGGACAAGATGCCGCTGGCGGAGATCATCCCCCACGCCGGCACCAGTGCCGAGACGGTCGCCACCACCCTGGCCTTTGCCCGCGCTCAGGGCAAGACCCCCATCGTGGTCAAGGACGAGGCGGGCTTCTACGTCAACCGCATCCTGGCCCCCTACATGAACGAGGCGGCGCGCCTGGTGCTGGAAGGGGAGCCGGTGGAGGTGCTGGACGGCGCCCTGCTCGATTTCGGCTTCCCGGTCGGCCCCATCACCTTGCTGGACGAGGTGGGGATCGACGTGGGTGCCAAGATCTCCCCGATCCTCGAAAAAGAGCTGGGGGGCGAGCAGTTCCAGGCTCCGGCGGCCTTTGACAAGCTGCTGCAAAACGATCGCAAGGGGCGCAAGAACGGCAAGGGCTTCTACCTCTACGGCAAGGCGGCCCCGCGCAGCAAGCTCACCGGCAAGGAGGGCAAGAAGACGGTGGACGAGAGCGTCTACGGTGTGCTCGGCATCTCGCCCCAGGCCAAGCTGGCCAAGGCGGAGCTGGCCGAGCGCTGCGTGCTGATGATGCTCAACGAAGCGGCCATGGCGCTGGACAGCGGCGTAGTGGCCTCGGCTCGCGATGGCGACATCGGCGCCATCTTCGGTATCGGCTTCCCGCCGTTCCTGGGCGGCCCGTTCCGCTACATGGACAGCCTCGGCATCGAGCACCTGGTGGGGCGCCTTGAGCACTACCAGAAGCGCTACGGCGACCGCTTCGCCCCCTGCGATCGCCTCAAGGCGATGGCGGCGGAGCAGCTGCGCTTCTATTGAGTGCGCGCCGCTCGCTACAACAGGCCAACCGACAAGGAGGCGACCCCGGGGTCGCCTCTTTTTTTTCGGCACCGAGATGGAAAATGCGGGGGCAGCAGGCTGACAACTGGTTGAATCCCGTCCATATTTTTCCTCGGCAAGGGATAAATTGTTGATCCAACTCAAACTAGCCCCCTATTTATTACTTTGGTGGCATAGGACTCAGGCGCTGGTTGGGGTCAAATAGCATCATCAGGAACGGGGGGATAACCCCGTCACGAAAGGGACACCCATTTCACTGGATGAAGGACACATAATGAGTCTGCTTGAACAAACCATCTGGACTGTATTGGGATACGGGGCCATGCCCTTTATCTTCCTGAGCGGGTTTGTGGCGGTGGCAGTGACCTGCTGCCTGCTGCTCAATGCCTTCGGGGTCAAGTCCGCCGAGAAGTGATCCGCTTCTTTCGTTCATACCGCCAAATGCCAGTCTTCGGACTGGCATTTGTTTTTTGAGCCTTGGCAGGCAGTTATCTGCGGCCCAGGGGCCAAATGTGTGCTGCTTGAGGTCGAACCGGCCGCCGATTTTGATTACACTGGCGCGCAGTTTTTCGTTTCGGCCCGCTTCCCAAGGTATTCAAGGTTTTCTATGGCTCTCAAGGCAACCGTATTCAAGGCTCAGCTCAGCCTGTCCGACATGGATCGCAATCTGTATCAGGACTTCTCTCTCACCCTGGCCCGTCACCCCTCCGAGACCGACGAGCGGATGATGATCCGGCTGGCGGCCTTCGCCTGGCATGCCGCCGAGCGACTGGAGTTCACCAAGGGCCTCTCTGCCGATGACGAGCCGGAGCTCTGGCGCAAGAACTATTCCGACGAGATTGAACTCTGGATCGAACTCGGCCAGCCCGACGAGCGCCGTCTCAAGAAGGCGTGCAACCGCTCCCGTCATGTGGTGCTCTACCTCTACGGCGGCCGTGGCACCAGCGTCTGGTGGAAGCAGAACCAGGGCAAACTCGGCCTGCACGACAACCTCACCGTGATTGAGCTCTCCGACAGCCAGACCCTGCCGCTGACCGAGATGGTCGAGCGCACCATGCAGCTCACCTGCACCATCTCCGATGGTCAGCTCTGGGTGAGCAACGGCCGCCAGGAAGTGACTCTGGATCCCGTGCTGCTGATGGGAACCCCCGCCCGCGAACTGTAAAGGACTCGCCCATGTTCAGCGCGCTGCTCAATATCGTCATTCCGGTGTTTGCGGTGGTGGGGCTTGGCGCCCTCTACGGCAGGTTGCGTCCGGGCGGCGCGCTGGGTTACGTCAACCGGGCCAATATCGAGCTGTTCACCCCGGCGCTGGTGTTCTCGGCGCTGGTCAAATACCCGCTGGATCTGATGGCCCACCTGTCGCTCATCGCGGCGGGGGCCCTGGTGATCCTGCTGCCGGGGCTGCTGCTCTCCCTGCTCAGGCTTCGCAGCATCAGCCGACCGGCCCTGATCCTGCCCGCCATGTTTCGCAACACCGGCAACCTCGGCATTCCGCTGATGGTGCTGGCCTTCGGCGAGCAGCAGCTGGGCGCCATCATCATACTGTTCGTGCTCTCCAACCTGCTCCACTTCTCGGTGGGCATGTTCATCCTCTCGGCCAACACCTCCCGCTGGCTCTGGTTACGCAGCCCTGTGCTGTGGGCCGCCCTGGCGGGCCTGCTGGTGGCCAATCTGCACATCCCGCTGCCCGAATACCTGGTGACCAGCGCCTCCCTGCTTGGCCAGATCTCGGTACCGCTGATGCTGTTTGCCCTCGGTATCCGGCTGATGGAGGGGGAGCTGGATCATCTGGGGCTCGCCCTCAAGTGCAACCTGCTCTATCTGCTGGCCGGCGGCATCTCCCTGGGGCTGGCGGTCTGGCTGCTGCCGCTGCAACCGGCCTGGATCCCGCTGCTGATGCTGTCGGTGGCGCTGCCTCCGGCGGTGCTCAACTACATGCTGTGCGAGCAGTACCAGTGCCAGCCGGAGAAGGTGGCCAGCATAGTGCTCGGCGGCAATGCGCTCTCGGTCCTGGTGATCCCGCTGGCAGTCTGGCTGGCCCTGCATCTGGGCAGTTGAGGCGTCCTTTCTCACCGTTTTCGCGCCCACCGGATGATGTGGGCGGCCTGCTCCTTGGCTTTTCTCTTCCCCACTCTGCGCCAGCTCTCACTCCGGGATGCGGGGCGGGTGCAAGTTCCCTTTTCGTGATCCTCGGCGAAGTCGCTGCCGTCGAATTGGCATAGTATCTGGCCAGCATGAATCCCACCCGGGGTGGGAGCCAGGGGATTTACAACATGATGTCCGTCAGTAACCAATGTTTGTTGATGCAGATCCAGCCCACCATTTTGCGCTTTGCCAAGATGCTGGCCAGCGTGCTGCAACTGGAAGTGGAAATCGTGGACGCCAACATGGTGCGGGTGGCGGGAACCGGCCCTTACGGCAAGTTCTTCGGTCGCCAGCTGGAGGGGGACTCCCGCCTGTTGCGCTACGTCATCGAGCATCAGCGTGAGAAGATCGTCACCCACACCAGCGAGGATCCGGTCTGCGAGGGGTGCAGCTGCAAGGAGAGCTGCCGGGAGCGGGCCTTCCTCGGGGTGCCCATCATGGTGGAGGAGAACTGCATCGGGGTGATCAGCCTGGTGGCCTTCAACCCGGAGCAGCAGGCCCGTCTCAACAACAACCTGCAGGAGGTGTGCGACTATGTGCAGCACATCTCCAGCATCTTCGTGGCCAAGCTGCTCGACTCGCGCGGCCTGTCGGACGGGGTCAACAAGGTCTTTCTGAGCCTGATGAACCACATGGATCAGGGCTGCCTGCTGCTCGATGAGAAGAGCCAGGTGCTTTACGCTAACGAGGTCGCGCTCAAGCAGCTCAACTGCCAGCAAGAGGCGCTGCTGGGCTGCGAGATAGGGCTGCGCCCGCTCACCTTTGCCCAGCAGGGGTTGACCGGCCACCTGCAGCACATCGTCACCCTGGGGGATCGTCAGGAGCTGATCATCGGCCAGTTGCACCACGTGCAGGGTCAGCAGCTGTTTCTGATGGCGTTTCACCAGTCTCACGGCACGCCGAACCCGCCGCTGGAGCCCGATGAAGGGGTCAGCATGCTGATCGGGGAGAGCAAGCCGATGCGGGCCCTGAAAAAGCTGCTCCATCGCATCGCCCTGAGCCCCTCCAGCGTGCTGGTGTGCGGCGAGAGCGGCACCGGCAAGGAGGTGGTGGCCCGCGCCATCCACCGGCTCAGCCCTCGCCGCGACAAGCCCTTCATCGCCATCAACTGCGCCGCCATCCCCGAGCAGCTGCTCGAGAGCGAGCTGTTCGGCTACGTGAAGGGGGCCTTCACCGGGGCTTCTAGCACCGGCAAGCAGGGGCTGATCCAGGCCGCCCAGCAGGGCACTCTGTTTCTCGACGAGATAGGGGACATGCCGCTCACCATGCAGGCCAAGCTGCTGCGGGTGCTTGAGCTGCGGGAGGTGACCCCCATCGGTGCCAGCCGGCCGGTGCCAGTGGACATTCGCATCATAGCCGCGACCCATCAGCATCTGGAGCAGTACATCGCCGAGGGCAAGTTTCGCGAGGATCTCTTCTATCGCCTCAACGTCATCCCCATCCACCTGCCGCCCCTGCGCGAGCGGGAGGGGGACGTGGCGCTGCTGACCCACTACTTCCTCAACCTGCACACCAGCCGCATCGGCCTGCTGTATCCGGGGCTGAGCCCGGAGGTGATGGCTCTGCTCGAAGGTTACCGCTGGCCCGGCAACGTGCGCGAGCTCAGCAATCTCATCGAGTACCTGGTGAACGTGGTGCAGGCGGGGGAGGTGATCGAGAGCATCCTGCTGCCCCCCAACATCCTGCGCAACCAGCGCAGTGGGGCGGACGAGCCGCCTCGGAGCACGGTGCAGATCGCGCGCATGCCGCTCTCGCCCGACCCTTATCCCCATGGCGTGCTGGCCGACCCTGCGCTCAGCCCTGCCGCTGGCAACCCGGCATCTGCTAGCGGGACGCCCTGGTCATCGCCAGAGGCAAGCCCGTTAGAGCCGGCTGCCGGCCAGGTCGAGCGCGGGTTGGCGCTGCCACTTGGCGAAAACGGGCTGGAGAACATGGAAAAGCAGATGATAGAGGAGACCCTGCTGCGTCTTGGCAACAAGAAGCTGGCCGCCCAGGCACTCGGGATCGGCATCGCCACCCTCTATCGCAAGATAAAGAAGTACGAGATAGCCGTGCAGGCCTGATCCCGCAGCGGGTCGCCTGGCGGCCCCGCTTGACCGCGCCGCGACCGACAATCGCGGCGTTATCATTATGAGAATGTGGTCCCGCTTTCTATCAATTGGCAGGCTCTGGTGATAGCCGGACTGATAATTATCAGGGCCGGCTTGGCCTTCTCTCACACTATTCTCGCGCTATTTCAGTGGCGCTCAGTCATCAGCTTGAAAATAAGCTGGTCCACCTGCCTTGGCAGGGCGCCATATAGCCTCAGGCTGTGCGCCGGCTCAAATTCAAGACGCCTTTTCTGGTTATTCCCCGCTTATTTATGCGTTGGCACGCTTATTGATTGCCCTTATTTGACGCTGACCGATGAACTCACCCAATGGCCCTTGTTTCGGTGACCTGTGAGTGGAAGGGGAGCAATGCATTTCTCATCAACAGATTGGGGCTAACGATGAAAGCAGTGAACCAGTTAATCAAAGAGATCAATGAACTCAAGTCCAACCTGCATGAAAAAGACTTCCTGCTGACCTGGGAGCAGACCCCTCAGGAGCTGGCGCTGGTGCTCAAACTGGCCGAGGCCCTCAAGGGACTGCGCGCCGAAAACATCGCCACCAAGCTGTTCAATACCGGTCTTGGCATCTCGGTGTTTCGTGACAACTCCACCCGTACCCGTTTTTCCTACGCCTCCGCCCTCAACCTGCTCGGCCTGACCCAGCAGGATCTGGACGAGGGCAAGTCCCAGATTGCCCACGGCGAGACCGTCCGTGAAACCGCCAACATGATCTCCTTCTGCGCCGACGCCATCGGCATTCGCGACGACATGTACCTGGGGGCCGGCAACGCCTACATGCGTGAAGTGGGCGCCGCGCTCGACGAGGGGTTCGAGAAGGGGGTACTGCCCCAGCGCCCGGCGCTGGTCAACCTGCAGTGCGACATTGATCACCCGACTCAGTCCATGGCTGATCTCGCCTGGTTGCAGGAGCACTTCGGCAGCCTCGAGAACCTCAAGGGCAAGAAGATTGCCATGACCTGGGCCTACTCGCCGAGCTACGGCAAACCGCTCTCCGTGCCGCAGGGCATCATCGGTCTGATGACCCGCTTTGGCATGGACGTGACCCTGGCCCACCCGGAAGGGTATGACCTGATCCCGGACGTGATCGAGGTGGCAAAGGAGAATGCCAAGGCCTCCGGCGGGAGCTTTCGTCAAGTCACCTCCATGGAAGAGGCATTCAAGGATGCCGACATCGTCTATCCCAAGTCCTGGGCTCCCTATCAGGTGATGGAGCAGCGCACCGAGCTGCTGCGGGCCAACGATCATGCGGGCCTCAAGGAGCTGGAGCAGCATTGCCTGGCACAGAACGCCAAGCACAAGGATTGGCACTGCACCGAAGAGATGATGGCACTCACCAAGGGGGGCGAGGCGCTCTATATGCACTGCCTGCCGGCGGATATTTCCGGCGTCTCCTGCAAGGAAGGGGAAGTGAGTGAAGGGGTATTCGAGAAATACCGGATCGCCACTTATAAAGAGGCGAGCTGGAAGCCCTATATTATCGCCGCCATGATTGTCGCCCGTAAATTCTCGGCACCGGGCGCCGCCCTCGAAGGCTTGATAAAAGAGGCGCAAAAACGCGTCAAATAATGGCCTGGCCGGGCGGGAAATAAGTCCCGCCCGGCCGTCGTCATCACGCAATGATTGTCACGGGTTCTCTCCCCGGGGCGCTTTTCACTCGATGATCCCCGGCGAGATGACTCTTTGCGAGGTATTCATGTCCCAATTTTCCCTGAAGATGGAGATTGCCGATAACCGTTTCTTTACCGGTGAGTCGCTGCCCCTGTTTTCCCGTGCGCAGGCGCAAAAGGCCCGCGCCTTTCATAAAAAACTGGCCGGTTATGAGCCCACCCCCCTGTGCGATCTGACAGCGCTCGCCGGCTATATCGGGGTGAAGAACATCCTAGTGAAGGATGAGTCCAAACGCTTTGGCCTCAACGCCTTCAAGATGCTGGGGGGGGTCTACGCCATCGCCAACCTGCTCTGTGAAAAATACGGGGTGGCGGTAGAGGATTTCACCTTCGATCTCATCAAGCGCACCATCAAGGAGCCGATGACCTTCGCCACCACCACCGACGGCAACCACGGTCGCGGCGTCGCCTGGGCCGCCAAGCAGGTGGGTCAGCATGCGGTGGTCTACATGCCCAAGGGCTCGGCCCAGGAGCGAGTGGACCACATCCTGGCGCTGGGGGCCGAGTGCATCGTCACCGACATGAACTATGACGATACCGTGCGCCTGACCATGAAGATGGCCGAGGAGCGCGGCTGGTACATAGTGCAGGACACCGCCTGGGAGGGGTACACCAAGATCCCGACCTGGATCATGCAGGGCTACGCCACCCTGGCCGACGAAGCGGTCGAGCAGATGCAGGCCATGGGCATCAAACAGCCCACCCACGTGCTGCTGCAGGCCGGGGTCGGGGCGCTGGCGGGCGGCGTGCTCGGCTATCTGGTGGACTGCTTCGGGGCGAAGAATCTGCACAGTATCGTGGTCGAGCCGGATCAGGCCGACTGCATCTACCGCTCCGGCGTGGCGGGGGAGATGGTCAACGTGGGGGGCGACATGCGCACCATCATGGCCGGCCTCGCCTGCGGCGAACCCAATCCCCTCGGCTGGCCGGTGCTGCGCGGCTGCACCACCCAGTTCATCTCCTGTCACGACAAGGTCTCGGCGCTCGGCATGCGCGTGCTCGGCAACCCCCTTGGCGATGATCCCCGCATCATCTCCGGCGAATCCGGCTCGGTCGGCACTGGCGTGCTGGCGGCGGTGCGTCACCACCCGGATCGCGCGGCGCTGATGGCCCGGCTGGGGCTCGATGAGCAGTCGGTGGTGCTGGTGATCAACACCGAAGGGGACACCGACGTGGCCCATTACCGGGAAGTGGTGTGGGAAGGCAAGCACCCCGCCTGCGACTAATCCCTGCGAGAACAGAGACACGAATTGAAGAACTGATCGCGCCTCACTAACGGGGCGCGGTAACGGGCACAGGGCGCTGCTGACGAACAGGCCGCGCACTCTCAGTTGTTATGGAGAATCACAATGAGCAAGCAAATTCCGTTTGAAATGGTGTTGGAGAAGGCTTACCAGTACAAGGCCGAGATGACTCAGTTCCTGCGCGACATGATCGCCATCCCGAGCGAGAGCTGCGATGAAGAGCGGGTGGTGCTGCGCATCAAGCAGGAGATGGAAAAAGTCGGCTTCGACAAGGTGGAGATCGACCCCATGGGCAACGTGCTGGGCTATATCGGCCAGGGCCCGCACCTGATCGCCATGGATGCTCACATCGATACCGTAGGGGTCGGCAACATGGCCAACTGGACCTTCGATCCCTATGAGGGGATGGAAGATCACGAGATCATCGGTGGCCGTGGCGCCTCCGATCAGGAAGGGGGCATGGCCTCCATGGTCTATGCCGGCAAGATCATCAAGGACCTGGGACTGGAAGACGAGTACACCCTGCTGGTGACCGGCACCGTGCAGGAGGAGGACTGCGACGGCCTCTGCTGGCAGTACATCATCGAGCAGAGCAAGATCCGCCCCGAGTTCGTGGTCAGTACCGAACCCACCGACTGCCAGATCTACCGTGGCCAGCGTGGTCGCATGGAGATCCGCGTGGAGGTGCAGGGGGTCAGCTGCCACGGCTCCGCGCCGGAGCGCGGTGACAACGCCATCTTCAAGATGGGCCCCATCCTGGGCGAATTGCAGGAGCTGAGCCACAACCTCGGCAACGACGACTTCCTCGGCAAGGGCACCCTGACCGTCTCCGAGATCTTCTTCACTTCGCCAAGCCGCTGCGCCGTGGCGGACAGTTGCGCCGTCTCCATCGACCGCCGTCTCACCTGGGGCGAGACCTGGCAAGGTGCGCTCGACGAGATCCGCGCCCTGCCTGCGGTAAAAGCCGCCGGTGCCGAGGTTTCCATGTACCAGTACGACCGTCCGGCCTACACCGGCCTGGTCTACCCGACCGAGTGCTACTTCCCGACCTGGAAGGTGGAAGAGGATCACATCACGGTCAAGACCCTCTCCAAGGCGTACACCCAGCTGTTCAACAAGGCGCCGGTGGTGGACAAGTGGACCTTCTCGACCAACGGGGTCTCCATCATGGGTCGCCACGGCATTCCGGTCATCGGTTTTGGCCCGGGTAAAGAGCCGGAGGCCCACGCGCCGAACGAGAAGACCTGGAAAGAGCATCTGGTCAAGTGCGCCGCCATGTACGCCGTGATCCCCATGCTCTATCTGGCTGAGCTGGACAAGTAAGGGGTCTGCCGGGCGGTGACTCTCATCACCGCCCGGCTGTTGCATGTGTGGTAAGTGCCCCGTCTTTAGCAGGCGGGGCCTTGCTGTTTGACGCGATCGGATGTGCGAGGGGGTGGGGATGAAACGGCTGATCAAACACGGTGTGCTGGTCGATGCGCAGGGTGAATATCGTCAGGATCTGCTGATCGAGAACGGGGTGATCCTTGAGCGCGCCGCCGCTATCGAGCCCGATGGCGAGACCGAGCTGATCGATGCCAGCGGCTGCTACGTGATGCCGGGCGGTATCGACGTCCATACCCACTTCAACATAGATGTCGGGATTGCCCGCAGTTGCGATGACTTTTTCAGCGGTACCCGTGCCGCCGCCTGTGGTGGCACCACCACCATCGTCGATCACATGGGATTTGGCCCGGCGGGGTGCAATCTGCATCACCAGCTGGCCCGCTATCACGACTACGCCGCCACACAGGCGGTGATCGATTACAGCTTTCACGGCGTTGTTCAGCATGTGGATGACGCCATCCTCCACGAGATGGCCGCCATGGTGCAGGAGGAGGGGATCAGCAGCTTCAAGCTCTACCTCACCTACCAGTACAAGCTGGGGGACCACGACGTGCTGCGCGCCCTGGCCCGCCTCAAGGAGGTGGGGGCGCTTGCCACCGTCCATCCCGAGAACGATGCCGCCATCGCGGCGCGCCGGGCTGCTCTGCTGGCCGCCGGCCACTGTGAACCCTGGCATCACCCGCAAAGCCGCCCATTGGAGTGCGAGGCGGAGGCGATCGCCCGGATGATCAATCTGGCGGGTCTGGCGGGCAATGCGCCGCTCTATATCGTCCATCTCTCCAATGGCTTGGGGCTGGAGTATCTGAAACTGGCGCGCCGTCAGGGCCAACCGGTCTGGGTGGAGACCTGCCCGCAATACTTGCTGCTCGATGAGCAGTGTTATTACAAGGAGAACGGGGTCGACTATCTGCTGAGTCCGCCGCTGCGTGGGCGTAGCGAGCAGGACAAGCTGTGGGTCGGTATCGCTGCTGGCGACATCGATACGGTGGCGACCGATCACTGCAACTTCTCCCACGCCCAGCGCATGACCCTGTCAGGCGGTGATTTCAGCCGCTGCCCCAACGGCTTGCCCGGGGTCGAAAACCGGATGCTGCTGCTGTTTGCCCACGGGGTGCTGGGGGGGCGCATCTCGCCATCGCGCTTCGTGGCGCTCACCAGCGCCAACCCGGCGCGCCTGTTTGGCCTCTGGCCGCGCAAGGGCAACCTGCAACTGGGGTCTGATGCCGATCTGGTGCTGATGGATCCCCGCGATGACACCCTGATTTCTCACCCACTGCTGCATGACAACGGCGACTACAGCCCCTACGAGGGGATGCATTGCCCCGGCCGGATCAGGCTGACCCTGAGCCGTGGCGAGATAGTCGCTCGCGATGGCGAGTTCCTCGGGCGCCGTGGTCATGGCCGGTTTTTGGCCAGAGCGCCCTTTGACCCGGCGTTGGCGCCGGATCGGCACTCGCCTTGCCCCGCGGTTGCAGGCTGACAAGCAGTTCGCATCCCGCAAAGTCACGAGGTTATTTGAACAACGAAAGGTGGGCCGGTATCGCGCCGGCTTGTCCCATCACTGGAGATAACAAGATGAAACAGCGAATCGTACTGGCCCTTGGTGGCAATGCGCTGGGCAACAACCTGCCCGAGCAGATGAAGGCGGTGCAGAGCACGGCGGGCACCATTGCCGACCTGATCGCCCAGGGGCACGAGGTGGTGGTGACTCACGGCAACGGCCCTCAGGTGGGGATGATCCAGCAGGCGTTCGAGGTGGCGGCCCGCCACGATCCCAAGGCGCCCCATCTGCCCATGTCGGTCTGCGTGGCCCTGAGCCAGGGGTACATCGGCTATGACCTGCAAAACGCCCTGCGCGAGGCCCTGCTTGAGCGCGGCATCCATAAGCCGGTCGCCACCCTGGTGACCCAGGTGGAGGTGGATAAAAACGATCCCGCCTTCCTCGACCCGAGCAAGCCCATCGGTGGCTTCTTCAGCAAGGAGGAGGCTGAGGCGCTGATGGCCAAGGGCGAGCGACTCAAGGAGGATGCCGGTCGCGGCTATCGCCGGGTGGTGGCGTCCCCCAAACCCATTGACATCATCGAGAAAGAGACCGTCTCTGCCATGCTGGCCGCCGGTCAGGTGGTGATCACCGTCGGGGGTGGCGGCATTCCGGTGCTGCGCGAGGGCAATCACCTGCGCGGTGCCAGTGCGGTGATCGACAAGGATTGGGCCAGTGCCAGACTGGCGGAGCTCATTGACGCCGACATGCTGATCATCCTTACCGCGGTAGAGAAGGTCGCCATCAACTTCGGCAAGTCCGATGTGCAGTGGCTCGATCAGCTGAGCGTCGCCGATGCCAACAGCTTTATCGCTCAGGGGCAGTTTGCCAAGGGCTCCATGTTGCCCAAGGTGGAGGCGGCGCTCTCGTTCGCCACCTCCATGCCGGGGCGCAAATCCCTGATCACCCTGCTGGAGAAGGCCGCCGACGGCATTGCCGGCAAGACTGGGACCCTGATCAGCCTGTAGCCTCGCCTTTGATGGTTGCAAACAGGGGGCCCAAGGCCCCCTTTCTGTTGGCCGGTGCCAGGGATTGGCAGAGGGAAGCATGGGCCGGCCAGCTCTTATCCGCGGTGGGCAGGGGGACGGCAGAGGAGTAAGATGGCGCCCCGAATGGCGGACGCACCGACCGCAGCAGCAACAAGGCAGCACAATGAATAGCAAGTTGAACATGGCGGCGCTGGGGGGATTGATCCTGCTCACCGCCATCTGGAGTTACAGCTGGATCGTGATGAAGCAGGTGATGCTCTATGCGGGGGCGTTCGAGTTCACCGCCCTGCGCTGCCTGTGCGGATCCCTGGTGTTGCTGCTGGTGCAGTGCCTGCGCGGACGCCGTTATCTCAAACCCACCCCGTTTCGCTATACCCTCGCCATCGCCCTGTTCCAGACCTGCGGCATGGTGGGATTGGCCCAGTGGGCGCTCATCAGCGGCGGGGCGGGCAAGGTGGCTATTCTGAGCTACACCATGCCGTTCTGGGTGGTGATCTTCGCAGCGCTCTTTCTGGGGGAGCGGATGCGCAAGCTGCACTATCTGGCGGTCGGGGTGGCCGCCTGCGGCCTGCTGTTGGTGATCGAGCCCTGGCAGCTACACCTGGATTCCATGAAGAGCGCGCTGCTGGGCATTGCCTCCGGCATCTGCTGGGGGATCAGCGCCATCATCGCCAAGCGGATGTATGCCCGCCACCCCGGGGTGGATCTGATGTCCCTCACCACCTGGCAGATGATCTACGCCACCGTGGTGATGGCATTGGTGGCGGCGCTGGTGCCGGAGCGACCCATCGACTGGCAGCCCTATGTGTTTGGTGCGCTCGCCTATAGCGCCATCTTCGCCACGGCGCTGGCCTGGAGCCTCTGGCTGTTTGTGCTGAAAAAGCTGCCGGCGGGGATCGCCGGGCTCAGCACCCTGGCGGTGCCGGTGAGCGGCGTGCTGCTCTCCTGGTGGCTGCTTGGTGAAAATCCGGGGCCGGTGGAGGGGAGTGGCATTGGCCTTATCGTGCTGGCCTTGGTCGTCATCAGCCGAAAGGGCAAACGTTCCCTGGTGTCGGTGGCGGGGGAGACCCGCATCAAGCACGGCTGAGTTGATTGTCGGCAACGAGATAAAAAGGGCCCGCCATCATGGCGGGCCCTTTTTGTTGGTGCGCTGGCTTATCTGCGCTGGGCCAGATGCATCATGGCTTCCAGCACGGCGCCACCGATCGCTCGCGCCTTGTCAGAGACGGTAGTGGGATCGGCCCGCTCGCCTCTGGGGTCGATGTCACCGATCTTGAAACCGACGGTCACCTCGATGCCATCGCTGAGCAGCCCCCGCACCATGCCGGAGAGCGGCGCTATGATGGGAGCATCCCCCACGTGGGCGATCACGTCCCCCTCCTGCACCAGATCGCCGAGCTTGATCAGGCTCTTCATCACGCCGGCGACGGGGGCGCGCACCACCCGGCGGGCGGAGTGCCCCTCGATCACCCCGGGAATGCCGGTATTGGGCTGGGCGGGGCCCTGATAGATGACCCGCCCCAGATGGTGGCCACGGTTGGTCTCGATGACCGCATCGCAGTCGCGCCCCGCCTCGAAACCCGGGCCAAGGGCCACCGTGATGGGGGCCATCTCCCTGTGGGTGCCGAGATTCTGCTTGGCGAGGATGGCATCCACCAGATAGCGGGGCTTGAGTTCGGCGAGGGTCGCGCAGTCGGGGTCAACCAGCAGCGGAATGACGCCCAGATCCAGCTGCTCGAACGCCTGCTCGACGCTCTCGACCCGCTTGGCTCGCACCCCCTCAACGCGGGTTTCACCGTCGAACATCCCCTGGGCGAAGGCGACGGTGCGGCGGATCACAGTCGGCTTGTCGAGATCCAGCATCACCACCTTGAAGCCGGCATGGTAGAGGCGCAGCGCCACCCCGGTGGCGATATCGCCGGAGCCACGCATCACCACCAGCTGATCCCGCTTGAGGCGCACGTCATCCTGCATCAGGCCACCGGCCTTGCCATTTTTCACCTGCAGCAGCTCGGCGAGGATGCTGATGGCGATCTCCTCGGGGGTCTCGGCACCTATGTTGTAGCCGATGGGGGCGTGCAGCCGCTGCAGTTGCTCCTGACTCACCCCTTGCTGGCGCAGGGCCTGGGTGAAGGTCTGTACCTTACGCTTGCTGGCGAGCAGCCCCAGGTAGGCGAGGGGACGGCTGATGAGCCGATCCAGCGCCTCCTTGTCCTGATGGTTGGTGGCGATGATGACGAAGTTGGCGGGTTCGATGGCAAGCTGCTCGATCACCGCGCTGATGGTATCGGCCTGCTGCAGATGGGTGCCGGCCGGGAAGCGATCTGGGCTGAGGCTCCCCTCGAAGCAATCCCCCACGTGGATGTCAAAGCCGAGCGGCGCCGCGGCATGGGCCAGTGCCCGGTTGACGTGGCCGGCGCCGATCAATACCAGCCGGGGGCGCAGGCCGTAGACGTCGATATAGACCGACATGGCGCCGCCGCAATCCGAGCCCACCGCATGTTCGCCGTTGCGGGCCATCCGGCCGTGGAAGATGCGCGGTTTGCGCTCGGCAATGGCGGCCATGGCTTCCTCGATCACCAGCCGCTCTATCATGCCGCCGCCGATGGTGCCGAGGATCCGGCCATCGGCCATCACCAGCATCTGGGCCTGATGGCGCGGGGTGGAGCCCCGGCTCTCGATGATCTGGGCCATGGCAAAGGGAGTGTTCTCCTGCTCCAGTCGGGCAGCGTGTGCAAACAGATTCATAAGGTACCTCGTATCATCCTTAACGGGTCAGTGACTGCGCGGCTTCGGAGGCAGGCCGACAGCAAACATGGTGAATGGCGCCGGGTTCACGCACGGCCCCCTGCCAGATGGCGTGGAGCTCGGGGTGGTGTTGCAGCAGGTTTATCAGGGCGGGCAGCCACTGCTGCTCATTTTGATAATCGCCATTGATAAACCAGACTCGGCGCGCCCCGGGCGGGGTGCCCTTGAACGCCCCCTCGGGGTGGGCGATGAGCCGATCAAACAGGGCCCAGTCGAGCCGTTCACCGGCCGCAATCCCGCACAGGGCCTGGAACTCGGCCCAGCGGTGGATCTGCGCCGGGTCGGCGCTGGCTCCCACCATGGCGCCGCCCACCAGGGCGATCACCCAATCACTGTGCTGAGGAATGCAAGGTTCGTGCAAAGCGGGCGCTTTCAATAACTTGTGATGGGCGCCGTCCGCCTCCACCAGGATGATGTCGAAGCGTTGCTGCCCCTTGAGCAGATCGATCTGCTGGGGGCTCGGCCCCACCGCCTTGCCGCTGGCCCGATCGAGGTGGCTGAACAGCACCAGCTGCATCGGTTCATCGGGCAGCGCCTGGCAGCGGGTCAGCTGACGGATGGGGTCGGCCTCGATCAGCAGGGTGCGCCGAGAGGAGGGGGCAGGCAGAAACATCCGGGTGCTGGTGGTGAGCAGCACCTTCTTGCCCTGTTGATGGAAATAGTCGGCCAGCCAGAAGAGGGTGCTGGTTTTCCCCCCGGCGCCGCAAAGACTAATTAAAGTGGTACGCCCATCAATATTTTCGGTGAGCGGGTTTAATACACTCTCGATATTTGGCGAGGTGAGCAGGATGGGTGATGAAATAGCCATGGAGACGACCGATGAAAATAGAGGCGCGGTCAGTGAGAAGCACTGGCATTCGCGCGAGCGGTGTGACTGCCTAATTACGGCGGCCGGGCTCTCATCACGAATGGGCGCGTGGAAATTGATGCTACCGTATCGCCAGAGCACGATTCTTGATGAGAGTCTCAAAAATGCCATGGTGCTGTGTGACCGGGTCATTCTGGTGGTGGGACATCGCGCCGATGAGCTGATCAGCCGCTACGCCAATCACCCCCGTATCCGGCTGGTACACAACCATGATTATGCACAGGGGCTTGGCAGCTCCATCCGTGCGGGGCTCGCCGCCTGTACCAGCGATCACCTCTTCGTGAGCCACGGCGATCTGCCCTGCATTCCCCCCGAGATATTCCGCACGCTCTGGCAGGCGCGGGGGGACGAGACCCTCTTTCCCTCCTATCAGGGGGAGGCGGGCCACCCCGTGCTGTTGCCCAGAGCCCTTGCCACCGCGCTGGCAGCAGCGCCTGCACAGGGTTCGGTGCGCCGCTGGCTGCTGGCGCACCCTCATCGATTCATCGAGGTGCAGAGCGACGCCATCCTGCAGGATGTGGATACCCCGGAGCGCTATCAGGCGCTGCTGGCAAACGAAGCATTCGAGCGCTGAACTGGTCGGCTGGCAGGGGCTTGCCCGGTCTTGGTTTGCATATTTATCCCCTTGTCGAACCCGTTATCAGGGACCTACAGCGGCCGTTATCATCCTGGCCGGCCTGATAATGGCGCTGGCCGCACTCTTTATCAAACTGATAGCGCGCCGCGCCAAAGTGAGATCATTTTTAGCCGTGAGGGCGGCGTTTCCATTATTTAAATTCGGTGTTGATAGCCACTCTCATTGTCGAAACTGGTATCGGCTTTCGATGTTTTATTAATTGGAGGTGCCTCACGTTTTTATGGCTGAAAAATAAAAAGATCCGGCGCTGGCCTGATTGTTGCTCTTGTCAGTTTCAAGGGGCTTTTTATGCGTGGTTGTGGATGGGCCCCATTTATTCACCCTGTCAATGAGCAGTGCCGCTGCAAGGAGATCAACATGGGCGATATTATGCGACCCGTTCCCTTCAAGAACCTTCTGGTCCGTATCTTCTCGGAATATAAAGCGAGTCAATCCATCTTCGGCATTCCCGCCGCGCAATTCTATCGCAAGCAGGACGAGCGCAAGATCAAGGTGTTCGGTGAAACCTGCGAGACTCCCATCGGCCCGGCAGCCGGCCCCCATACCCAGCTGGCCCAAAACATCGTCACCTCCTGGCTGACCGGCGGGCGCTTTATCGAGCTCAAGACGGTGCAGATCCTGGACCGTCTCGAACTGGAAAAGCCCTGCATCGATGCCGAAGACGAGTGCTTCAACACCGAGTGGTCCACCGAGTTCACCCTGCCCAAGGCGTTTGACGAGTACCTGAAAGCCTGGTTTGCCCTCTACCTGCTGGAAGAGGTGTTCGACCCGCGCCTCGACGGAGAGGCCAAATCCTTCATCTTCAACATGAGCGTGGGGTACAACCTGGATGGCATCAAACAGCCACCGATGCAGCAGTTCATCCACAGCCTGATGGATGCAAGCAGCAATCCGAAATTTGCCGAGTACCAGCAGGTGGTACGTGACCTCGTGGCCGACGAGCAGTTTATCGCTGAGCTGGGGCTGGGGGCGCACCGCGCTCGCCTGCAACAGCTGGCGGAGCGCATTCCGGCCGAGCTGGTGCACGGCGTCACCCTCTCCACCATGCACGGCTGCCCGCCCAACGAGATCGAGGCCATCTGCCGCTACATGCTGGAAGAGAAGGGGCTCAACACCTTCGTCAAATTGAACCCGACCCTGCTGGGCTACCCGCGGGTGCGCGAGATCCTCGATGCCTGTGGTTTTGATTACATCGGTCTGAGCGAAGCGTCGTTCGATCATGACCTCAAACTGGATCAGGCCAAGGCGATGCTGACCCGCTTGATGGCGCTGGGGGCCGAGAAGGGGCTCACCTTCGGGGTCAAGCTCACCAACACCCTCGGCACCATCAACCGCAAAGGGGCGCTGCCCGGCGACGAGATGTACATGTCCGGCCGTGCGCTGTTCCCGCTCTCCATCAACGTGGCCGCCGTGCTGTCCCGCGCCTTCGATGGCAAGCTGCCCATCTCCTACTCGGGCGGCGCCAGCAAGTTCAACATCAGCGATATCTTCGAGACCGGTATTCGTCCCATCACCATGGCCACCGACCTGCTCAAACCGGGTGGCTACCTGCGCCAGATTGAGTGCCTCAACGAGATCGACGCGTCCGATAGCTGGGCCATGACCCAGGTCGATGTCGAGAAGCTGGAAGCCCTTGCCGCCAAGGCCCTCACCATGGATTACACCCAGAAGGAGTGGAAGTCCGAGGATCGCATCGAAGTGGGTGGCGGCCTGCCGCTGACCGACTGCTACGTGGCGCCCTGCGTCACTGCCTGCGCCGTGCATCAGGATATCCCCGAGTACATTCGCCTGATGGGCGAGGGGGAGTATGTGGCTGCCCTTGAGCTGATTTATCAGCGCAACGCCTTGCCCGCCATCACCGGCCATATCTGCGATCACCAGTGCCAGTACAACTGCACCCGTCTTGATTACGACAGCCCGCTAAATATCCGCGAGCTCAAGAAAGTGGCGCTGGAGCGCGGCTGGGAAGGGTACAAGGCTCGCTGGCACAAACCGGCAGGCAGCGGTGACAAGCACCCGGTGGCGGTGATTGGCGCCGGCCCGGCCGGTCTCTCAGCCGGTTACTTCCTGGCCCGTGCCGGTCATCCGGTCACTCTGTTCGAGCGTGAAGCCGATGCCGGTGGCGTGGTCAAACACATCATCCCCGAGTTCCGGATCCCGGCCGAGCTTATCCAGCACGACATCGACTTTGTCGCCGCCCACGGGGTCAAGTTCGAGTTTGGCTGCGATCCGGCGCTCACCGTCGACAAGCTGCACGCCCAGGGCTTTACCTATGTCTTCGTCGGCATCGGCGCCGACAAGAATGGCGGCATGCGTCTCGAAGGGGGTCATGATCGGGTCTACAAATCCTTCCACTTCCTGCGCAGCTTCAATCAGGGCAAGCCGCTGCCGCTGGGCCGCCATGTGGCTGTGGTCGGCGCCGGCAACACCGCCATGGACTGCGCCCGCGCCGCCCTCAAGGTGCCCGGTGTCAGCGATGTGACCGTTATCTACCGTCGCAGCGAAAAAGAGATGCCCGCCTATCGCGAGGAGTATCTGGAAGCGGTGGAAGATGGGGTGCGTTTTTGCTTCCTCACCAATCCGGAGCGCTTTGACAAAGATGGCAAGCTTGTCGTGCGGATGATGGCGCTGGGGGAACCCGACGAGCAGGGCCGCCGCCGTCCGGTGCCCACCGAGCAGACCGAAGTGATGCAGATGGATGCCCTGATCACCGCCATCGGTGAACAGCCTGACTGCGAGGTGCTCAAAGCCATGGGGATTCCTCTTGGCAGCGATGGCTGGCCCGAGGTGGATGGCCAGACCGGCGAAACCAGCCGTCGCAACGTCTTCCTCATCGGTGACGTGCAGAGCGGCCCGTCCTCCATCGTCGGTGCCATCGGCGGTGCCCGCCGCGCCGTGGATCTGGTGCTGGCCCGCGAGCATATCGCCAGCCAGCAGCGTGACGTGACCACCCAGCCGTCGGGCAAGGATGAGATCTACCGCCGCAAAGGAAACATCGCCATCACTCTGGTGGACAAGGGGGAGCGCGATGCCTTCGTGGCGCAAGAGGCGCACCGTTGCCTCGAGTGCAACTACCTCTGCAGCAAGTGCGTGGATGTCTGCCCCAACCGGGCCAACGTCGCCATCGCGGTGCCGGGCTTCAAGGACCAGTTCCAGACCCTGCACCTAGATGCCTACTGCAACGAGTGCGGCAACTGCGCCCAGTTCTGCCCCTGGCAGGGCAAGCCCTATCAGGACAAGGTCACCATCTTCAGCCTGCCGGAGGACTTCGACAACAGCCGCAATCCCGGTTTCTATCTGGCGGATGGTGGCGAACTGCGGGTGCGTCAGGATGGCGAGACCTATCGCCTGACCATCGACGCCCAGAGCCGGATCAAGGATGCACCAGCGGCCCTTGGCGACATGTGCCGCATCATCAGCCATGTCCACGCTCATCACCACTACCTGCTGGGGGCCGTCGAGGCCTGAGCGGACCACGAATAAGCGAAGGAGCCAACCATGTTTATTCTGAAAAACGTCACCGCCGTCCAGCTGGAGCCGACCCTGGTGCTGGAGGGGGTGGATATCGCCATCGAAGGATCGCTTATCAAAGCGGTGGGGCCCAATCTGCGGGCCCTCTACCCAGAGGCCACCTATCGGGAGATGGGCGGCAAGCTGGTGATGCCTGGCATCGTCTGTGCCCACAACCACTTCTACTCCGGCCTGTCGCGGGGGATCATGGCCAACATCGCCCCTTGCCCGGATTTTATCTCCACCCTGAAAAACCTCTGGTGGCGGCTCGATCGGGCGCTCGATGAGGAGTCCCTCTACTACAGCGGTCTCATCTGCTCGCTGGAGGCGATCAAGGGCGGCTGCAGCGCGGTGATCGACCACCACGCGTCGCCCAACTTCATCAAAGGCTCCCTGAACGTACTGCGCAAAGGGTTTGTGGAGGCGGGTCTGCGCGGCATGACCTGCTTCGAGACCACGGATCGCAACGGCGGCCTCGCCGAACTGCAGGCCGGGGTGGAGGAGAACATCCTGTTTGCGCAGGCCATTGATGCCGCCAAGGCCAAGGGGAGCGAACCCTATCTGGTGGAGGCCCACATCGGCGCTCACGCCCCCTTCACCGTGCCCGACGAGGGGCTCGCCATGCTGCGCGAAGCGGTGCAGGTCACCGGTCGCGGTCTGCATATCCATGTGGCGGAAGACCGCTACGACATGGCCCACGGCCACCACCACCATGGCAAGGAGCCCATCGCCCGGCTGGACGAGTTTGGCCTTGTCGACAGCAAGACCCTGATCGCTCACGGCATTTACTTAAGCCCGGCCGACATCGAGCTGCTCAACAGCCGCGATGCCTTCCTGGTGCACAACGCCCGCTCCAACATGAACAACCACGTGGGCTACAACATGCACCTGCCGGAGTATCGCAATCTGGCGCTCGGCACCGATGGTATCGGCTCCGACATGCTCGAAGAGCTCAAGTTTGCCTATTTCAAGCACAAGGATGCCGGCGGGGCGCTCTGGCCAGACAGCTTTGCCCGCTTCCTCTGGAACGGCAACACCTTGCTTGAGCGCAACTTCGGCGCCAAATTTGGCCGCCTGGAGCCGGGCTACAAGGCCGACCTCACCATCTGCGACTACGCCGCACCGACCCCGCTGGCACCGCGCAACCTCGGCGGCCATCTCGCCTTTGGCATGGGCTCATCCTCGGTCAACAGCGTGATGGTAGAGGGGCGCATGGTCTATCAGGATCGCGAGTTCGCCTTTGACGTCGAACCCATTTATCAGCAGGCCAGCAAGGTGGCGAGCCGCCTGTGGCAGCGGATGGATCAGCTGGCCTGAGGCCACCCTCCGCACGTTTGGACTGGATTGCCCGCCCTGTGGATTTTCCCGGCGGCGGGCAGCAAGAGTAAGGACGACACATGATTGAGCAATTCTTCCGACCCGAGCAACTGGGTCAGGCTTTGGAACTCAAGGCCCGCTTTGGCAACGACGCCGTCTACATGGGGGGCGGCAGCAAGCTCAACGCAGCCCCGACCCGCACCGACAAGAAGGTCGCCATCTCGCTGGACAAGCTCGGACTTGGCCAGATTGAGCAGCAGCACGGTCAACTCCACATCGGCGCTACCGTCACCCTGCAAGCCCTCAAAGATGACCCTCGTACCCCGGCCGCCCTGTGCGAGGCGCTGGGGCTTGTCTACTCCCGCCATCTGCGCAATCAGGCCACCATTGGCGGCGAAATTGCCTGCCAGCAGCAGGACTCCCCGCTGCTGCCGGTATTGCTGGTACTCGAAGCCGTGGTGGTGCTGGAGAACAACCAGCTGCAACCCATCGATGCCTACCTGGCCGGCCAGCGCAAGGAGCTGATGCTGGGGGTGGTGCTGCCGGAGCCCGCGCTGCGCTGCGCCACTCGCCGCATCAGCCGCAACGCCGATGGTCTGGCGGTGATGACCGCCGCCGTGGCCCTCGATGCCCTGGGTGAGATGCGGGTCGCCGTTGCTGGCGTTACGCCGCAACCGATGCGCCTGCGTGATGTGGAGCGCCGCGATCTGCACGATGCCGCGCTGGAGGCGGCCGTGAGCGAGCTGGTTGCACCGCGCGAGGATCTCGGCGGCAGCGTGGCCTACAAACGCTATATCAGCGGCGTGGTGGTGGCGGATCTGCTGGTGGAGTGCCAGCAGCAGGAGGTACAGGCATGATGGAACTCAATTTCACCCTGAACGGTGCCCTGCGCACCGTCATCACCCCGGCGGGTGAGAATGCCCAGCGGGTGCTGTTCAACCAGTGCCGGATGCACTCGGTGCGCAACAGTGACGACGGCTTCGGTTTTGCTGGCTCCGACGCCATCCTCTTCAACGGCAAGGTGATCAACGCCTCCCTGCTGATCGCCGCACAACTGGATGGGGCGCAGGTGCGCACCGCCGAGTCACTGGGTAGCTGGAACCAGCTCAGCCTGGTGCAGCAGGCCATGGTGGATGTGGGCGTGGTGCAGTCCGGCTACAACGATCCGGCTGCGGCGCTCATCGTCACCGACCTGCTTGATCGCCATCCCGAACCGACCCGTGATCAAATCGACGACGCGCTCTCGGGCCTGTTTCACCGGGACGGCGGTTACCAGCAGTTCTATCAGGCCATCGAGCTTGCCAGCTCGCGCCTCAAGGATCCCGATTACCTGTGCCAGATTGCCCCCGAGTTTCGTGACGACCTGCGCCACATCGGCAAGAGCTGCCCGAAAGTGGATGCTGCCAAGATGGTGCAGGCCAAACCCTGCTACGTGGAGGACAGGGTCAGCGAGGATGCGCTGGTCATCAAGATGCTGCGAAGCCCCCATCCCCATGCGGTGATCACCAAACTCGACGTGAGTCGCGCCGAAGCCATGCCGGGGGTGGTGCACGTCATCACTCACCTCAACTGCCCGGATGTCTACTACACCCCGGGTGGCCAGAGCGCCCCTGAGCCGTCACCGCTGGATCGCCGCATGTTTGGCCGCAAGCTGCGTCACGTGGGTGATCGGGTGGCCGCCGTGGTGGCCGAGAGCGAAGCCATCGCATTGGCCGCACTCAAGCTCATCGAGGTCGAGTATCAGGTATTGCCGGCGGTCATGAACATAGACGAGGCGATGGCCCCCAATGCACCCCTGGTGCACGACGAGCCCATCATCTACATGGCTGGTGCCCCTGCGGATCTCGAGCAGCAGAACGCCTGCTCGGTGCGCCGCGGCGACGAGCACATGATCATCAACTTCCCCATCGGTTCCCGTCCGCACGAGAACCTGGCCGCCAGCGTCCATGGCCAGATTGGCGATGTGGCAGAAGGCTTTGCCGAGGCAGACGAGATTGTCGAACGTACCTACGAATCGACCCAGGCCCAGCAGTGCCCGACCGAGCCGCATATCTGCTTCACCTACATGGATGGGGAGCGTCTGGTCATTCACGCCTCCACCCAGGTGCCCTGGCACGTGCGCCGTCAGGTGGCACGCATCGTCGGCATGAAGCAGCACCAGGTGCATGTGATCAAGGAGCGGGTAGGGGGCGGCTTTGGCTCCAAGCAGGATATCCTGCTGGAAGAGGTGTGCGCCTGGGCGACCAGAGTCACCGGCCGTCCGGTTACCTTCCGCTACACCCGTGAAGAGGAGTTCATCAGCAACACCTCCCGCCATGTGGCCAAGGTAAAGGTGAAAGTGGGGGCCAAGAAAGATGGCACCATCACCGCCATCGAGATGGATTTTCGCGCCAACACCGGCCCTTACGGCAACCACTCTCTGACGGTGCCGAGCAACGGCCCGGCGCTCTCCCTGCCGCTCTATCCGTGCGAGAACGTGCGCTTTACCGTCAATACCTACTACAGCAACATCTGCCCGACCGGCGCCTATCAGGGTTATGGTGCGCCCAAGGGCAACTTCGCGCTGACCATGGCGATTGCCGAACTTGCCGAGAAACTCGGCATCGATCAGCTCGACATGGTGGAGCACAACCGGGTGCACGAAGGGGACATCCTCAAGGTGCTGGGTGCCATCGGCGAGGGCAAGATGCCTACCTCGGTGCCCCATGCGGCCAGCTGTGCCCTTGAACCCATCCTCAAGCAGGGTCGCGAACTTATCGAGTGGGATAGCCCCAAACCCGCCGACGGGGATTGGCGCATCGGCCGTGGCGTCGCCATCATCATGCAAAAATCGGGGATCCCGGA
Organism: Aeromonas sp. QDB39; assembly: GCF_027707585.1. Classification (NCBI taxonomy): domain Bacteria; kingdom Pseudomonadati; phylum Pseudomonadota; class Gammaproteobacteria; order Aeromonadales; family Aeromonadaceae; genus Aeromonas; species Aeromonas sp. QDB39. Next base: position 46,696 of record NZ_JAPCIV010000033.1, read on the forward strand.
CATCGATCAGGCCAACTGCATGGTCAAGCTGGAATCGGACGGCACCTTTATCGTCCACTCCGGTGGCGCCGATATCGGCACCGGCCTCGATACAGTGGTGGCCAAGCTGACTGCCGAGGTGCTGCACTGCCCGCTCGGGGATGTGCACGTCATCTCCGGTGACACCGACCACGCCCTGTTTGACAAGGGGGCCTACGCCTCGTCAGGTACCTGCTTCTCCGGCAACGCGGCCAAGAAGGCGGCCGAGAACCTCAAGGAGAAGATCCTGTTCCACGGCGCCGCCATGCTGGGCGAGCCGGTAGCCGATGTTGAACTGGCGTTCCCGGGCCTGGTGCGCGGCAAGCTGGGGGAGGTGAGCCTCGCCAAGCTGGCCCACAAGGCCGAGACAGGTACCGGCTTCGGCATCCTGGTGGGCACCGCCAGCTACATCACCTCGGAGCTTGCCTTCCCGTACGGGGCCAACTTCGCCGAGGTGGCGGTCAACGTCAGAACCGGTCAAATCCGGCTCGACAAGTTCTACGCCCTGCTCGACTGCGGCACCCCCATCAACCCGGAGCTGGCGCTCGGCCAGATCTACGGGGCGACCATGCGGGCCATCGGTCACTCCCTGACCGAGGAGATCTGCTACGACGGCAAGGGCATTCCGCTCACCCGGGATCTGAAGAGCTATGGCGCGCCCAAGATTGGCGACATTCCGCGCGATTTTCGGGCCTTCCTGGTACCGAGTGACGACAAGGTCGGCCCTTACGGCGCCAAGTCCATCTCGGAGATCGGTGTCAACGGCGCCGCGCCCGCCATCGCCACCGCCATCCACGACGCCTGCGGTGTCTGGCTGCGCAAGTGGCACTTCACGCCGGAGCAGATCCTGCGCGAACTGGGCAAGCTGGAGCAACAAGCGTCGGCATAACAAAAGAAAAGGTGAGGGGCGGGCGCAGGCTCGCCCCCAGCACCTGACAGCGGAATGAGTACTCCGCCCATATTCTGTGTGATGGGACAATCAAGATGTCTAAAACAATACGCAAGCACTCGGACCTGATTTACGCGCTCGAAGACAAACCACCCTTTTACCAAACCCTGATGGGGGCCGTGACCCACCTGCTGGCCATCTTTGTGCCCATGGTGACGCCGGCCCTGATCGTGGGCGGGGCCCTCGGCCTCTCCACCGAGACCACAGCCTACCTGGTCTCCATGGCGATGATCGCCTCCGGCATCGGCACCTGGCTGCAGGTGAACCGTTACGGCCCCATAGGATCGGGGCTGCTCTCCATCCAGTCGGTCAACTTCTCCTTCGTCACCGTGATGATTGCGCTTGGCAGCGCCATGAAAAAAGATGGCCTGCACGAGGAGCTGATCGTCTCGACCCTGCTCGGGGTCTCCTTCGTCGGCGCCTTCCTGGTGATGGGCTCCTCCTTCGTGCTGCCTTATCTCAAGCGGGTGATCACCCCCACCGTGAGCGGGGTGGTGGTGCTGATGATTGGCCTGAGCCTCATCAAGGTGGGGATCATCGACTTTGGCGGCGGTTTCTCCGCCATGAGCAGCGGCACCTTTGGCAAATACGAGAACATCGGCCTGGGGCTGCTGGTGCTCTGCGTCATCGTCGCCTTCAACTGCAGCAAGAGCCCCTTGCTTCGCATGAGCGGCATCGCCATCGGCCTGCTGGTGGGCTATGCGGTGGCCCTGATGCTCGGCATGGTTGATTTCTCCGCCCTTGAGAACCTGCCGCTTATTACTGTGCCCATCCCGTTCAAGTACGGTTTTTCCTTCGATCTGCACGCCTTCGTGCTGGCCGGCACCATCTATCTGTTGAGCGTGCTGGAGGCGGTGGGGGACATCACCGCCACCGCCATGGTTTCCCACCGGCAGATCCAGGGCCCCGAGTTCCAAAAACGGCTCTCCGGCGGCGTGCTGGCGGACGGCCTGGTGTCGGTGATCGCCTCGGCGCTCGGCTCCCTGCCGCTCACCACCTTCGCCCAGAACAACGGCGTCATCCAGATGACCGGGGTGGCCTCGCGCCACGTGGGCAAGTTCATCGCCGTCATCCTGGTGCTGCTGGGGCTCTTCCCTGTTGTGGGACGCTTCTTCACCACCATCCCATCCCCTGTGATGGGGGGCGCCATGGTCATCATGTTCTCCATGATCGCCATCGCCGGCGGTCGCATCATCATCAGCCATGGTTTCGATCGGCGCGAGACCCTGATCGTCGCCACCTCCCTGGGTCTTGGGCTTGGTGTCTCCTACGACCCGAACGTGTTCAAGGTGCTGCCGGCGGGGATCTACATGCTGGTGGAGAACCCCATCTGCGCCGGCGGCATCACTGCCATCATCATGAACCTGGTGCTGCCGCAAAGCCGCAGACGCCAGGCGGCCGCCAATGCCGCCGAGGCGGTGGAGATGATCCAGCTGAGCGACAAACCCGACAGCCGTTTTGCCACCCGGCCCGCTCCGTCAGCCACAGCCTGCCAACAGGGGCTGGCGACGGACGAGGCCCAGGTGCGCGCCCCGCAAGTGGATCGCGGCTAACGAACAACAAGAGGGAATTGAGAGATGAAAAACGACAACTCCGTCAAGGCGGTGCGTGGCAGCTTCTTTGACATCACCCGGGTGGTGAGCCAGCCCGAGGAGATAGAGCCCAATGCCCGCCTCATCGAAGACGGCCTGCTGATCATCCGCAACGGCTGCATCGACTGGTTCGGCCAGTGGGAGGAAGGCAAGGATCGCATTCCGGCCCAGGTGCGGGTGCGCGACTATCGCGGCAAGATGATAGTGCCCGGCTTTGTCGACACCCACATCCACTACCCGCAAAGCGAGATGGTGGGGGCCTATGGTGAGCAGCTGCTGGAGTGGCTCAACCGCCACACCTTCCCGGCCGAGCGGCGCTACAACGACCTCGAGTACGCCCGCGAGATGTCCACCTTCTTCATCAAGCAGCTGCTGCGAAACGGCACCACCACGGCGCTGGTGTTCGGCACTGTCCACCCCGAGTCGGTGGATGCCCTGTTCGAGGCGGCCAGCCGCATCAACATGCGGATGATCGCCGGCAAGGTGATGATGGATCGCAACGCCCCCGACTATCTGCTCGATACCGCCGAGAGCAGTTATGAACAGAGCAAGGCGCTCATCGAGCGCTGGCACGGCAACGGTCGCTTGCTCTACGCCATCACGCCGCGCTTTGCCCCCACCTCGACCCCGGCGCAGCTGGCGATGGCGAGACGACTGCGCGAAGAGTACCCGACCACCTATCTGCACACCCACCTGTGCGAGAACAAGGACGAAATAGCCTGGGTCAAATCCCTCTTCCCAGAGCATCAGGGCTATCTCGACGTCTATCACCAGCACGGGCTGACCGGTCACAACTGCGTCTTTGCCCACTGCGTCCATCTGGAAGAGCAGGAGTGGGATTGCCTGAAAGAGACCAGCTCCACCATCGCGTTTTGTCCCACCTCCAATCTGTATCTGGGCAGTGGCCTCTTCAAGCTGCACAAGGCGTGGCACAAGCAGGTGAAGGTGGGGATGGGCACCGACATCGGTGCCGGTACAACCTTCAACATGCTGCAGACCCTCAACGAGGCCTACAAGGTGATGCAGTTGCAGGGCGAGCGCCTCTCGGCCTATCAGGCCTTCTACCTGGCCACCCTGGGCGGCGCCCATGCGCTCGGGCTGGACGAGCAGATCGGCAGCTTCGCGGTGGGCAAGGAGGCGGACTTCGTGGTGCTCGACCCGGTCGCCACCCCGCTGCAGCAACTGCGTTATGACAACTCCACCACCCTGCGCGACAAGCTGTTCGTGCTGCTGACCCTGGGGGATGACAGATCCATCTACCGCACCTACGTGGATGGTCAGCTGGTGCACGAGCGGGGCTGATCCGGTTTTCAAAGCAGAGGGGCGGGCATGCTCGCCCCGGGAACACGGCAGCAGGGGCCAGCGTGGCGCCTGCGCCGCACGACAGGCGGGGCGCTTGCCCCGCCACAGCAGGTGAAATGGCCCGGTTTTTTTAGATGGCAAGTCAAACGTTTGCCTTGCCTGCCAACCCCATGATGCCGGCGACCGTGGCAGCAGAGATCCACGGCACCGACCGCCATTTCGTCACGACACATTCAGGGATGCAGGAAGGAGTCGGCCATGAGCCAGACAAACAGGATAAACGAGATGGACGGGGCAGTTGCGGACAAGGGGGCGGCGGCGGGACGACAACCCGCCGGCGGCGCGCTCGATCGCTACTTCATGATCAGCGAGCGGGGCAGCAACGTGCGCCAGGAGGTGCTGGCGGGGCTCACCACCTTCCTCGCCATGGTCTATTCGGTGATCGTGGTGCCCAGCATGCTCGGCAAGGCGGGTTTTCCCCCCGGCGCCGTGTTCGTGGCCACTTGTCTGGTGGCGGGCTTTGGTTCGCTGCTGATGGGGCTTTGGGCCAAGCTGCCGATGGCCATCGGCTGCGCCATCTCGCTTACCGCCTTTACCGCCTTCAGCCTGGTGCTGGGGCAGCAGATCTCCATCCCGGTGGCGCTCGGCGCCGTCTTTCTGATGGGGGTGCTGTTTACCGCCATCTCGGTGACCGGGGTGCGCAGCTGGATCCTCGACAACCTGCCGATGGGGATCGCCCACGGCACCGGCATCGGGATCGGGCTCTTCCTGCTGCTGATCGCCGCCAACGGGGTGGGGCTGGTGATCAAGAACCCGCTGGAGGGGCTACCGGTGGCGCTGGGGGCCTTTACCTCCATGCCGGTCATCATGTCCCTCATCGGGCTGGCGGTCATCGTCGGGCTGGAGAAGCTTAAAGTTCCGGGCGGGATCCTGCTGGTGATCATCGCCATCTCCATTTTCGGCCTCATCTTCGATCCGGCGGTCAAGTACCAGGGGCTGTTCGCCATGCCGAGTCTCGCCGACGAACAGGGCAAGTCCCTCATCTTCAGCCTGGACATCATGGGGGCGCTCTCGCCGCTGGTGCTGCCAAGCGTGCTGGCGCTGGTGATGACGGCGGTGTTTGATGCCACCGGCACCATTCGCGCGGTGGCGGGGCAGGCCAACCTGCTGGACAAGGATGGCCACATCATCAACAGCGGCAAGGCGCTCAGCGCCGACTCCATCAGCAGCATCTTCTCCGGTCTGGTGGGGGCCGCGCCGGCCGCCGTCTACATCGAATCGGCGGCGGGCACGGCGGCAGGCGGCAAGACCGGCCTCACTGCCACCGTGGTGGGGGTCTTGTTCCTGCTGATGCTGTTCCTCTCGCCGCTCTCCTACCTGGTGCCGGCTTATGCCACCGCGCCGGCATTGATGTACGTGGGGCTGCTGATGCTGAGCAACGTCGCCCGGCTCGACTTCGATGACTTCGTCGGGGCCATGTCCGGCCTGCTGTGCGCGGTCTTCATCGTGCTCACCTGCAACATCGTCACCGGCATCATGCTGGGCTTCAGCGCCCTGGTGATCGGCCGCATCTGCTCGAAGGAGTGGCGCAAGCTCAACGTCGGCACCGTCATCATCGCCCTGGCGCTGGTGCTCTTCTACGCCGGCGGCTGGGCCATCTAGTCCGGATCATTTCCTTCTCTTGGCGGGGCCAGCCTCTCTTGGCCGGCCCCGCGCTGCAAACCGAACTCATACCATTTTGATAACGGGGCTTACCAGATTGATAACGCCGCCCGACACTGGCGCCGCCGCGTCCTCCATGGGCTGCAGCTGCGGGGCTGGTCACGGCCATGACGGAGAGCCTGATGGGCGCCGGATGGGATCTTCTTCACACTTCTTCCCTTTGCTCGCCGCCTTTGCCCCCCGGTTGGCCCGCCTTGCCGGAAACGGGCGCATATCTTGCTGTTTTTTATACCGGTTCTGATTTTTTCTGCCTGACAAAGGACTTGCATATGTCCATAGGATTACCGCTCAAGCGGGTGGATGCCGAGGCCAAGGTGACCGGCAGCGCCCGCTACACCGACGACAACATCATGCTCGGCATGCGCCACGCCAAGTACGTGCGAAGCCATATCGCCCACGGCAAGGTGCTCACCATCGATGCCAGCGAAGCGCTGGCGCTGCACGGGGTTGAAGCCGTGTTCACCCACGAGGATGTGCCCACCACCTGTTTTCGCACCGCCGGTCACGCCTGGTCCCTCGATGAGACCAAGCGGGATGTGAAAGACCGCCGCCTGCTCACCGACCATGTGCGTCACTTTGGCGATGGCGTCGCCATCGTCGTAGCCCGCGATCCGCTGGTGGCCGAGAAGGCCGCCGCCCTGGTCAAGGTGACCTACGAGCCGCTGCCGGTGATGACGGATGCGGCCAGCGCCCTGGCCGAGGGGGCTTATCCCATCCACCCAACCGGCAACCTGCTGCGCCAGAGCCAGATCCGGGCGGGAGAGCCGGAGCAGGCCATCGCCGCCGCCGACTTGCAGTTCAAGGGGCACTACCAGACGCCGGTGGTGCAGCACTGTCATCTGGAGACGGTGACCTGCTACGCCTACATGGATCAGCCGGACCACATCATCGTCGTCACCAGCACCCAGATCCCCCAGATTGTGCGCAGCCGGGTGGCCAAATCCCTCGGCTTGCCCTGGTCCAGCGTGCGGGTGATCAAGCCCTACATGGGCGGCGGTTTTGGCAACAAGCAGGATGTGCTGGAAGAGCCGATGGCGGCATTTTTGAGCTACAAGCTTGGCGGCGTGCCGGTCAAGGTGACCTTGAGCCGGGAGGAGTGCTTCTTTGCCTCGCGCACCCGCCACGGTTTTGCCATCGACGGCACCCTCGGTATCAACCGGGATGGCACCCTCAAGGGGTATCAGCTGAACGTGCTCTCCAACACCGGCGGCTATGCCTCCCACGGCCACTCCATCGCCAGCGCCGGCGCCAACAAGATAAGCTACCTCTATCCGCGCAGCGCCTTTGGCTATGACGCCAAAACCTTCTACAGCAACCTGCCCACCGCCGGTGCCATGCGCGGCTACGGCGCGCCCCAGGTGGTGTTTGCCCTCGAATGCATGCTGGATGACGCCTGCGCCGAGCTGGGACTGGATCCGCTTGCGGTACGCATCGCCAACGTGGCGCGCGAGGGGGATGTCAATCAGGTCAACCAGAAGACCATCTACAGCGCAGGGCTCCCTGAGTGTCTGCGCCGGGGTGGCGAGCAGTTCGAGTGGGAACGGCTCAAGGCCGAGTGTCTGGCGCAGGAACCGGCAAGTCGGGTACGCCGTGGTATCGGGGTGGCCTGTTTTAGCTACGGCTCCAACACCTATCCGGTAGGGGTCGAAATTGCCGGCGCCCGCATGCTGCTCAACCAGGATGGCACCGTCAATCTGCAGATCGGTGCCACCGAGATAGGGCAGGGCTCGGATACCGTCTTTGCCCAGATGGCGGCCCAGACCTTGGGCATTCCGTTTGAGCAGATCCGGGTCATCTCGACCCAGGATACCGACATCACCGCCTATGATCCGGGTTCGTTCGCCTCGCGCCAGAGCTATGTGGCGGCCCCCGCCATCCATCAGGCGGCGCTGCAGTTGCGGGCCCGCATCCTGTCGCTGGCGGCTCAGCTCTGCCATCAGGACGTGGGATCGCTGACCCTGATCGACGGTTACGTGGTGCTGGCGGGTGCGCCGGACAAGGTGCTCATCAGCGTCGCCGAGGTATCGGTCAACGCCTATTACCACCTCACCATCGGCGGCCAGATCACCTCGGAAGTCTCCCACAAGACCACCACCAACCCGCCGAGCTTTGGCTGCACCTTCGTCGATCTCAGTGTCGACATCGATCTCTGCAAGGTGACCATCAACCGCATCCTCAACCTGCACGATGCGGGCAAGATCCTCAACCCACAGCTGGCAGAGGGGCAGGTGCACGGCGGCATGGGGATGGGGATCGGCTGGTCGCTGTTCGAGGAGATGATCATCGACGCCAAGACCGGCGTGGTGCGCAACCCCAACCTGCTCGACTACAAGTTCCCCACCATGCTGGATTTGCCCGAGCTTGAATGCGACTTCGTGCAGACCTACGAGCCCCAGTCGGTCTATGGCCACAAGTCACTGGGGGAGCCGCCCATCATCTCGCCGGGCCCGGCGATCCGTAACGCCATTCGCATGGCGACCGGGGTCGCCATCAACGAGCTGCCCATCACCCCCAAGACCCTGTTTCGGGAGTTTGTCGCGGCGGGTCTGATTGGCGAGGGAGCAGGGGAGGAGCAACGCCATGTTTGATATTGCCCGTTATTACAAGGCCCACAGCGTGGCCGAGGCGGTCGCCCTGCGCCAGGCCGACCCCGAAGCGCGCCTGCTGGCTGGTGGCACCGATGTGATGATCCAGCTCCATCACCTCAACGCCGCCTATCGCCATATCGTCGATATTCACGACTTGCCTGAGCTCAAGGGGGTGAGCGAACTGGCTGACGGTTCTATTCGCATCGGTTCTGGCACCACCTTTACCGAGCTCATCGAAAACGAACTGGTGCAGCGCCGCCTGCCGATGCTGGCGGAAGCCGCCGCCACCATCGCCGGCCCGCAGATCCGCAACGTGGCCACCTATGGCGGCAACATCTGCAACGGCGCCACCAGTGCCGACTCGGCGGCGCCCACGGTCGCACTGGAGGCTGAGCTGGAGATCGCCGGCCCCGATGGCACGCGCCGCATTCCCATCGCCGGCTTTCACACCGGCCCGGGCAAGGTGGCGCTGCAACCGGCGGAGATCCTGGTGGCATTGCACTTTGCCCCGGACGCGCACCCCCAGGTGGGCTCCCACTACTTCAAATACGCCATGCGGGGGGCCATGGACATCGCCACCATCGGCTGCGCCGCCTATTGCCAGATTGAGGATGGTCACTTCAAGCGCCTGCGGCTGGCCTACGGCGTGGCGGCCCCGACGCCGGTGCGCACCCCGCACGCGGAAGCGGCGGCCGAGGGGCAACCGCTGACCCGGGCGACGTTGGCGGCCATTGCCGAGGCGGTGGGGGCCGACGTGGCGCCGCGCTCCTCCTGGCGGGCAGACAAAGAGTTTCGCCTGCACCTGATCAAAACCCTGGCGCAGCGGGTGATCACCTGCGCCGTCGAACGTGCCGGAGGCAAGATCCTATGATGCAACCGCAAAGCTGTCCCACTGTTGCGATCCAGTGCGAGATCAACGGCAAGCCTTACTCCTACGCGGTGTCGCCCACCATGTCGTTGCTTCACTTCCTGCGCGGGCAGGGGCTCATCAGCGTAAAAGAGGGGTGCAGTGTCGGTGAGTGCGGCGCCTGTACCGTGCGGGTGGATGGCACCGCCATCGACAGCTGCCTCTATCTGGCGGTGTGGGCCGATGGCAAATCCATTCGCACTGTGGAGGGGGAGCGGCAGGGCAATGAGCTCTCCGACGTGCAGCAGGCCTTTATCGACGAGGGGGCGGTGCAGTGCGGCTTTTGCACCCCGGGCCTCGTGATGGCGAGCGCCGCCCTGCTCGACAAGACAGATCGCCGTCCCTTGACCGACGCGGAGATCCGCCGCGGCCTGTCGGGGAATCTGTGTCGCTGCACCGGTTATCAGAACGTGGTACGGGCGGTGAAGAAGTGCTGCAAGGGGTGACGGGCTCACCCCTCGATTAGCCTCGCAAGCCGTCGTTCGGCAGCGAGGTGACAGCGCCTGAAATAGGCCGAGAGGTTATTTTCACCCCGCTGCTCAAGCGTGCATCCCGTTATTTCGGGCGGGCAGTGGGGGGCGTTGTTTCCCAAATCAGAGTGACCTGAATTGAACTTATGGTTGAGACGGTGATCTGATCACCAAATCCCTCT
>NZ_JAPCIV010000034.1:0-56176 GCF_027707585.1 Aeromonas sp. QDB39
CTCATGATGAACCCTGTTCCATGGCTCCAGATGACAAACATGATCTCATATCAGGGACTTGTTCGCACCTTCCCTAACATTTATCAAAAAGCGAGTTGGTAGCATTAATTATGCGCGAGATCATGCGGCTAAACCTGGTGTGGCTAAAAAAGGGCTGCGCGGACCAACTTATCGGTATGAAATAGATAGTACCATTGCCGACATTTATATTCGTGATGAATATTCACAAGATGAATTAGTGAGTATTGGACGACCTACAATATATTTGGTTGTTGATACGTATAGTACCATGATTGTTGGAATTCATGTGGGATTTGGCAATCCCTGCTGGCATGGTGCCAGTCAGGCTCTTTTTAATGCCATGAGTAATAAAATTGATTTCTGTCGGGAGTATGGCGTTGATATAAAGGAGTCTGAATGGCCCTGCCAAGAAGTATGTCGTGAGTTAACGATGGATCGGGGATCTGAAAATTCGGATAACAATATTACTGCAATATTGCAAGGCCAAATCGGCATCAAGGCCGCAAATTTAAATGCACTCCACCGTGGCGATATGAAAGGCACGGTCGAAAAAAGCTTCCATTTACTGCAAGAAATGGCAATACCACCTCATGCAGGAAAAGTGATGAAAGTGCCGAAAAAAGAGGACCAACATCCGTCTCGTAAACCATTGTATAGTTACAGCGACTTTATGAACCGCTTGATAAATACTATTCTCTTTTTGAATAATAATCGCGCTAGTATTAATTCTCAAAACTTTGAAATGTCACGAGATGGTGTTGGTTTTACTCCTCGTGATGTCTGGAATTGGGGGCTAAAGCAAGCTGTCATAGGTTCCAGAGTGTCCGCAGATAAGCTGCGTTTTGCATTATTGCCCGAGGCTGAGGCAACGGTTATGTCACAGGGCATTTATTTTAGAGGCTTGTACTATAGTTGCAATGAAATTGTTCGTAGGAACTATCTGGATAAAGCCAGGAATCTTGGTAGGTTTAAGATTAAAATTCGCTACTCAGATGTCACCACCAATTATATATGGCTTAAAGATGCGGTATTGGGCGATGTTATCCAGTTGGATATTAATGACCGGAGTGAGGCCTATAAAAATCATAATTGGGAGAATGTCATGCGACAGCAGGAAATCACTAAGGAACGTCTCGCAAATATGAAGGAGCGCGAGTTCAGTGAGCGAGTCGCACTTGTACAAAAGTTCGATAAACAGGATAAACAAATACAGGCCAGTATCAGGCGGCATATAAAAAGCAATGCCAAAAGCATTCAAGGCGGCATGAAAGATCGCAAAATGATAGATGCTGCCATGCAACGACATCGGGAGGGGCAGTCCATTGTTGCCGAATTGGTTCCTGTCGCTCAGCTAGATACAAATCCTCGACCATTATCGGCGATAGGCCAGCAAGATCTCACTGATCCAACAATATTCACAGTTCAGGAAAAGTAACCATGGCGGAACCGAAATATTTTGCACACCCCAATGTGAGTTATCGTGGTAATCCCTATATTGAGGGGTTAGGTATGCCACTCTCTTCGGCACAGTTTTATGCGAACTGTGAGATTCCTTTTCACTATGAATTAGATCTTAGCGGGGTAGATGAATCGCTACATTCATATTTTATCCGTACTGCCATTGACCAACTGGCGGCGGTTTATACATCTCCAGATGAGGCGTACCGTTTATACGACCAGATGCGACGGATGATCGAGGCCGGGTATGTTCGACGCAACCCAGTTGGGGCTGATGTACGTCGGATATTAGCTGCGATTGATCGTGATAAGGCTGAACCGTGGAAGGCTGCACATGTATTGGAACTGGAGTTGTCGGTTCAATACAGCCTGTTACTGCTGGGACTGAGTGGACGTGGAAAGTCCACGATGGTAAAGCAGATTTGCAGGCAGATCCCACAGACGATAGAGCATGGTGATTATACGGATCACCATGGCAACGAGTTTGTTATTAACAGAATACAGGTGACCTATCTGTATATCGAGGTACATGATCGCCGTGGCCAAAAGGCATTACTACTGAACTTGTTGGAATCGCTGGATGCAGTCACTGGCGAGGATTACAGTCATGCGCATCGAGGTAGATCTGTCAATGAATTGATTTCGGTGGTGCAAAAGGCGTTTATCAGCCATGGGGTTGGTTTGTTGATCCTCGACGAAGCACAGAATCTGGCCAAGTCGGCCAAGAGTGAGGTGATCAGCAACAACGAAAAAACCACCATGAAATTTCTGGAGGAATTATTCAATCGAGTTGGTATACCACTGATGTTTGTCGGGACGCTGGCCACGATGAAATTATTTGAAAGCGAGATGACGCTCACTCGCCGAGCGACCAAAAATGGTTCTATGCAATTGGTGAGTTGTGACCTCGAAAGCTCATTTTGGCACCGCTTTATTCGCCTGATCTGCCAGACTAGATTGCTGAAAAACCAGACAACCTCGGAAGACGTGTTGCGCCAGCACATTCATTATTTAAGCGCAGGTATTCCAGCTATTGCGACTAGCCTAGTGCGGGTCACGCTTTCGTATCTGACCCATTTGAAACCTCAAGATCAAGATCTCTCGATAGCTGCATTGGATCGCTGCTTTAATCGCGATTTTAGAATACTCAATCCTGCGCTGACCGCATTGCGTAATGGTGCCTATTACCAATTTGAGGATCTCTCACCGATGCTCATACTGGAATCGGTGGCGAGTGGTCATGAGGTCGCTCAGCAGGTGCAACCACAGTCTGGAACTCATCTGCTGCAAGGTGATGTTAAGCTCAGCAATAAGTCGCAGAAAATAGATGTAAAACAACAGAAAACATTGGAACAGTTATCGCCGGAATTATTGTTAGGCCAGCTTGGGTATCACCTGGATACAGGTAAGCCGAAATGATCCTGCATCGATTGGAGTTGCTACCGGGCGAACATCTGGGGGCGGTGGTAGGCCGGATGCATGTGTTGAGCACGCACGGAACGTTTACAGCAACGGCCCGGGCGTTGGGGCTGAGCAGCCCACAAATCCGCCCTCACCGTTTATGTCACCCCGACGATCCTACCCTCGATACCCAGTTTCGGGCACGAGACGTTCAACGTGCGTGGCAGGATCACTCTGTCGGCAATTATTTAGCCCCCTTCCTGACTCCGCACGAGCAAGGGAGCGTGGTGGCAGCGTTGGCGGGTCATACGCCGCTCCGGCTGAGGGTGACCGGCCAACATAATATACAGCACCGACACTGGCGCTGGTGCGCAGGCTGTATCGCAGAAGATCACGAGATCCATGGCATGCCGTATTACCACCGGGATCATCAGTTGCCAGGGGTGTTTCATTGTCATCGACATCAACTCGGCTTGTCCGGGTGCTGCGCAGGCTGTGGTTTTACCGCCACGCTGTTGTCGGAACAACCCATCCCTCCCTACGATAACCTCTGCTCACAGTGCGGCCACTGGGTGGGGGGATATGATGGTCATTTTACCGAGCCGATGCGCGAGATCGAGTTAGCGTCGCTGGTATTGGCCCATTCCGCCAGCGCACTTACCCTACGCTCGCTGACCCAGTTGGTGAGTGATTCGATGGGGATATCGGGCGAGGCGATGCGCACGGTCAAGAGTATTAAAGCGATCAATATGTGGTTCAAGCAGATGGATGCGCAGAGCGATCCCCAGACATTGGCTGCGTATTTCATCAACTCTGGACGGATCGGTCAGGGCTGGCAGTTACCCCCCCAACTGCGTAATGCACGGGGCTATCATGAGCAGTCAGCCCGAGATCCGTTGCATCCTCTGGCCCACCTTCTGCTATTGCAGCATGCAGGTATCGATCTGGTAGGGCTCCTGGGATCTGAGGGGTGAGCGGTGTTGACCTCAGTGAGCCCAACCTATATTCCTGGCGAATCAGCCTACAGCTGGGTTAGCCAGTGTTTCGTACATTCTGCCTACAGTGACCGAAACCGCTTCTGTGAACGATTGTTCCATCGTCCTGCCATTCGGTTGCATCCGGTATTGCCAGGCCATATTGAGGTTACTGCCCAGGCTGCTGGAGTGGATCCGCAATACCTGCTGCACTATGGCACGGGCTTCCCGCTCTATGCCTTCGCGCTGGACGAGCAATCCCAAGTCCACGCCCTAGCGGCCGCCATGCTGGGTGAGGGGAGGGGGATCATCGCCCTGTCAGGGCAGGCCGCCAGCAAACTACATTTTGGCGGTGTCTGCCTTAAATGGTGTCCCGCCTGCCTGCGGGGGGATGAACAGGTCGTGGGTTGCGGCTACTGGCATACGGCGCACCAACTGTACGGGGTCACCGCCTGTGAAACGCACCAGCTGCGTCTGCATACCCTGGTGGCCGGTGCAGGCGGCATCGACCGCCGATTGTTCCTGCCGGATCCCGCGATACCCTGTGAACCATCACGACCATCCGCACATGAAATCTATCTCTCTGCATATATCACCGCTCTGCATCGGCATCTGTGCGTCCAGTCACCAACGGAGTCGCTAGCGGAGCTGTACCAGCGATGGCTCGGGCAACAGGGCTATCTGACGGCCCGAGGCCATCTGCGCAGCCAGGCCCTGTTGCAGGCCATGACGGAGTTCTGGCAGGGGTTGTTTGCCGATATAACGCCGATAGTGCCGCCGGGACTGGCCAACTATCGATACGTCTCGGGGCTGGTGCACGGTGACCGCAGTCACCACTACCTGAAACATGTGATGCTGATGGCGTTTGTGAGTCGCAGCCCAGCGGAGTTCTTCTCCATCGAGGCGCAGCAGGTGTTGCCTGTGCCGCCAGCGCGTGACGCGCAAGCCGCCGAGCGAGCAGTGCTAAGGTGGTTGGCAGAGCCGCTCTCCATGCGCCAGATCGCCCGCCACACCGGTTACAGTGTCGGTTATATCAAGCAACTCGCGTTGCGACACAACCACCCCGTCGAACACCGAATCCAGCGCATCACTGCGGCAGTGGCGCAGGGGATATGGCGGCAGGCGTTCATGGGGGTAAGCCGACAGCAGATCGCCCATTGCCATGGCGTCTCAGTCGGTGCGGTCGAAGCCATCATTCAGAGCCATCAGGGGTTGTCTGATTGGCGGCGGCATTTGGGCAGAGTGCGCAAGCTGCGTGAGCACCGCGATACATTGACGACATATCTGGCACAGCATGTCCATGCCAGTCGCGGTGTCATCGAGCAGGCGTGCCGAACGGCATTCAGCTGGCTCTATCAGCATGATCGCGTCTGGCTGTATCAGCAGTTGCCCGCTCCCAAACGGGCTGTTCACCATCCCAGCGTGGATTGGGCACAACGGGATCTGGAACTGGCTGCACGACTTGGGCAGCTGGCCGCACAGGCAAGATCATTGTCAGCCCTGGAGCGTGCGCTTGGCAAACCGGATTGGCTCAGGAAATACAAAGCTAGATTACCGCTCAGCTATGCGCTGGCTGTGCGACTTGTCGCTGCTTACGCAGCCCAGCATGCCAAACCCTGATGGTTGCCGTCGATATAGGCACGGCTGTCAGGGGTCAACACGAGGAGTATTGCCATGAAAGTCGAAGCCATCGTCCCCACCACGCAGGTCGTCGATATTCTCTGCGATGTCTGTGGCAGTAGCACGACAACCACCATTGGTACGCAGGAGTTCGGCACGCTGGCAGCGCGCTGGGGGTATGGTTCGCAGCACGATGGTGCGCAATATCAGGTGCATCTTTGCGAAACCTGTTTTTTCGAAGCGTTGGCAAACCTGAGGCAGGCTCATCGGTTGCAAAACCTGTTCGCGGAAGACTATCAACCCGCCGATCCGGACCACTTTGGGCGAGTTGAAGGAAATCAGGAGCTTATCTAACGATGAAGCGATTGAGACCCGTCGGCTCACGCAGGAGCGTGCCAGCCTGCGCCCAACGGCAATCAGACAACAGATACTCTCGTGTTGCATGGGAATAATTGCATTCTGCCCGTCACAGCAGGTTGTCCAAGAACCTAATTTATCCTGCGCTATGAAAGGAGCCGTGGTATGAAAGTTACACCAGAGGGGTGGGTGGTATTGCGTATCCCACCAGATGAAAAGGAGGAGCGAGTTGGCGTATTCAAAATATTTGCATCTTGGCGACAAGATGACAGATGGCGACTTTCCAGCGGAACTGGAACCCTATCAACGATAGCAAGACAGGGTGACTTTCTAGTATGGAAACAGTCATCTGGTAATGATTACTGGCTGCCATTTGATGGGGAAAATGGCATGACTTTTTATACCTGCGGGGTCCTTGAGAACATGTTAAATGCGCTTGAACTAGATCAAGGCGAGGTCATCATTCATCTCCTCAGGGATGGGCAGTTTGACTACGAAGAGCTTCGTCACCTTGAGTTTTGATTGCGTCAAAATAGCTTCGGAAATACTGGCCATTCATGTTAATGGATTCGTTTGGGCTTAAGCGGGCGATTCGACACGCTGCAAGCGGTTGAAAGGGGTCGTTCTGGTATAAACGATGACATGTACGGGTGAATCAATAAGGGACGCCGTGTTCAATTCCTCCTGCAAGGTCGATAACCGCCTGAGCGCCCATCGGTGAGGTGAGCACCTCAGCGGGCCTTTCACCCCCAAATCCCCAGGCTGGTCGAGTGAGCCATCGTAATGACTTGGTAATATCGCCGTTGTACAGGGATATGACAGCCTCCAGCGCTAGTACAACCCAGTAGAGGCGATCTCCCTGAGCGGGAGATAGGTGAACTCCCCGCCTGATTTGGCGACTCAACTCATCACGGTGAATGCCGATCATCGCACAAACAGTACGAGTGTCCGACCCTAGCAGGGCAACCAACTTGATGACGACCTCAGGGGAGACTCCGGCAACAATGTGCTGATGAGCCGCCAGCCTATTGCGAGGCATATCGAGGGATGCAAGAACATCGGTCACAGATGAACTGCTAGCGGTGAGAGCGTGGTTAGCACGATTCATGTAGCCAGTTGTCTCCATATGGGCTCTGTTGATGATGGTCGTGAACGTTGTCGGGCCCAATGTAATCCATCACTCAAGAGTTCATTGGGATCTCACCTAGTTTGGCGCACTTCGTTGGCCGTCGACGAAAGCGTTGGCGCTTTTGTGACGAATCAGGACCTGATTTGGCGATGAGCCGATTAGTGACGTTAATCGGCTCATTATCTAGGCCTTTTTGAGCCGATTAGGTTCTGGCATCGGCAACGCAGGCGTGTGTCAACCGGTGAGAGGTGTCATCTGATGACGAAAGCTTTCGCTCAGTCTCCGCTTTGCCGTCTGGCATCTCGCCCGAGCAGGGCTATCAACTGGCGTTCGCGTCTGCCGGTAGCGGGTGGGTCATTGAGTTAAACCGATCAAAATACCCGCTTGATGGCTTTTCTTGGAGTAAATCAGAGTGGCCTCCTCGCTGAGTCAAACTCACCAGCGATTTGTCATAAACTTTCACGCTAATCAGGCCCAGACTAGCTTCGGCTGAGGGTGTAAAACTGGCGCTAATTTACTATTTGGCTGCGAAGTGACCATTTTGCTAAGCAAACACTGCAATTAAACATAATGGGCATTATGCGCTGACAGATTGGCATGGTGGCTTGCAATTGTGGAGGACAGTTCTTTATTCTGTTTACCATACTTTCAGTATGGCGACAGTCGTTATGGAGTAGCGTTAATACTACTCAAATAATATGGCTTGCATTGTAGGTTCTCGTAGTAGTCCAATGTGTTACATTCACAATTTCTGATGCTGTGCAACGGTCGGTTTCACGTCTAGGAATTGGGGGCATTCAGTTACCATTACCATTTAAAGAAATGGCTGTGAATTGCTCTGATTTTTCGGGTGGACTGCCCTGCCGGGATAGAAAAACCTCAGTATAGTCAGTGCAACTACATACAATCCGCATCCAACTATCCACACCCAACCATTCCAAGATTCGTGGGTTGCACTATACAAAAATGCAAAAATAAGTGGACCGATTACACCCGTGAGGTGTGTCAAACTGGTCAGCAACCCTTGCAATTGTCCCTGTGCTACCTGACCGACACGAACAGATATAATTCCCTGCAAAGCGGGAAGAGTTATGCCACCACAAGCGAGTAACAGCACAACTGGCCAAACCATCCAGCTTTGCGTAATGACTGCCAATAAAAGTAGGCCACAGCCATCAGCCAAGATGCCAACCACGATAGCTCTCTGTTCTCCCAAATGTTTAGCGATAAAACCAGCAGCAAGTCCTTGAAACAGAGCGTGTGTAAGCCCAAACACAGCCAATGAAACACCGACCATTACGCCATCCCATGCGAAGCGCTCTTCTCCGAATAAAACCCATAATGTTGCAGGGATTTGGCCAATCAATTGAATGATGAAAAAGACAACTAGCAATCCCGATAATGGGGAGATCATCTCGCGTATGGAGGATGTGGTTTCATTGATTGTTTCATTCTTTATCTCGTCACTAACCTGATTAGCATTATGGGTCTCATGTAAAATGAATAGGGAGACCAGAAATGCCAGCCCGTTAATGGCAGCAGCGAACATAAACGGTGCCTGTACCGAAAGTTGACCTGCAAAACCACCAATGACTGGTCCAGCAATCATACCGCCACCAAAACAGGCACCCATCATACCAAACCAATGTGTCCTGGATTCCTCAGGTGTGACATCGGCAATTGTTGAGGCTGCAACAGCTCCAGTCGCACCGGTAATACCAGCAATTAAGCGTCCCAGATACAACACCCACACTACGCTGGCTGTTGCCATTAATGCGTAGTCCAGTGTTGCACCTAAAAGTGAAAGTAATAATACAGGGCGACGACCTATGCGATCTGACCAGCGGCCGAGAAGAGGGGCAAAAATCACTTGCATCATTGCATACAGCGCCAATAAAACACCGTAGTTCTCCGCAACATTAGCCTTTCCAACAAACTCCCGTAATAACGCCGGTAAGACAGGCATAATTATGCCAATCCCTATGGCATCTAAAAAAATGATGACCAGTGCCATCATCACAGTGCGGTTCATAGTTAACGCTCTCTATCGGTGATAGGGTTTGAAAAGTAACTCTATCAGTGATAGATTGTCAACAGCGAAAGGAGATAGTGATGGCACGACTAAGCTTGGACGACGTAATTTCAATGGCGCTCACCCTGCTGGACAGAGAAGGGCTAGAGGGCCTGACTACGCGTAAGCTGGCGCAGTCCCTCAAAATTGAGCAACCGACTCTGTATTGGCACGTGCGCAACAAGCAGACCCTTATGAACATGCTTTCAGAGGCAATACTGGCGAAGCATCACACCCGTTCAGTACCGTTACCGACTGAGAGTTGGCAGCAGTTTCTCCAGGAAAATGCTCTGAGTTTCCGTAAAGCATTATTGGTCCATCGTGATGGAGCCCGATTGCACATAGGGACCTCTCCTACGCCCCCCCAGTTTGAACAAGCAGAGGCGCAACTACGCTGTCTATGCGATGCAGGGTTTTCGGTCGAGGAGGCTCTTTTCATTCTGCAATCTATCAGCCATTTTACGCTGGGTGCAGTATTGGAAGAGCAAGCCACAAACCCGACAGAATACAATACAGTGATGGACGCTGTGCCACCATTATTACAGGAGGCATTTAATGTTCAGACGAGAACCACTGCTGAAACGGCCTTCCATTTCGGGCTGAAATCATTAATAGTTGGATTCTCTGCACAATTAGATGAAAAATATATGTCCATCCAGGGTAATAATAAATGATGCTGTCTATGGGGCAGTGCTAACGGTAGTAATTTTAAATCTATCGCCAGTGATTTTTATTTTTCACGCGACAAGTATTCTTGAAAATGTGTATGTGCATAGCCTTTGATAAATTAGGGAGATCCGAACAAAAGGGGGATTTCTTTGCGGGTCTGGCGGTGTTTGCCATTGAACTCGTAGTCAGCGAAGGTCAGTTGATGGCTCACGTTGGTTCTCATCCATGGTACTAAGAAAATCTGATGATCTCGTGTCAAGGATTTGTTCGCACCCTCCCCATCACGTCAAATAGAGCCTGTTTTCCAACTTAAATGTCCTGTTTGCTCACGGAGCAGATGTAGTATTACTTTTGAGTTTCCAACTTAAATGTCACATTTGGTATCGTTAACTCATTGAATACTTTGATCTGCCAGTTTCCAACTTAAATGGTTGTGATCAAGAGTCGCCTCGACTCGAACAGAGAGACCAAGGGCCTTGCATTTGCAAGGCCCTTTTTATTGGCGGGGACGATGGCGCTGAAATGGCGGGGGAGTTTGATCATTTCAATGTTTCTTGTATAGTTGAATTCATGCAAAGATAGACGGAGGTTTGCATGAACAAAGCGATCGCTACCAAGGTGTTTGAGTCCCTCGCATCCGGCATTCGTCTCGATGTGTGGCGCCTGCTGGTCAAGTCGGGTCTGGAAGGCATGGTGGCCGGCCAGCTTGCCAGCGAGCTCGACATCGCCCCGAATACCCTCTCGTTTCACCTCAAGGCCATGTTGCACGCGGGTTTGCTATCGGTGGAGCAGGAGGGTCGTTTCTTGCGCTATCGCGCCAACATCCCCCTGATGCTGGATCTTATCGGTTACCTCACCGAGGAGTGCTGCGCCGGTCATCCAGAGGCCTGCGGGGTGGGAGGTGTCGAGTCCCTCTGTGCGCCTGCCTGCTGTCATAAAGAGTAAGGGCACTGTCTGCCCGCCATTCGTTACCCTTCTGGGAGTCTCTTCATGAGTAGCAATGCCTGCTGCGATCTGCCCGTCAGCAAAAAAATGCGTTTTCTAGACCGCAATCTGACCCTCTGGATCTTCGTCGCCATGGCCATCGGGGTTGGGATTGGCTATCTGTTCCCTCAAGTTGCCCAGTGGAACGAGGCGATGTCGGTCGGGACTACCAATATCCCTTTGGCCATTGGCCTCATCCTGATGATGTATCCGCCGCTGGCCAAGGTGAATTACGGCTCCATGGGGGCCATGACCCGGGACCGCCGCGCCATCACCCTCTCGCTGGTGATGAACTGGCTGGTGGGCCCCATCTTGATGTTCGTCATCGCGCTGGTGTTTTTGCACGATCAGCCGGGCTATATGGTGGGGCTCATTCTGATAGGTCTGGCGCGCTGCATCGCCATGGTGCTGGTGTGGAACGATCTCGGCGGCGGCAGCAAGGAGTACGGCGCCGGCCTGGTGGCACTCAACAGTGCGTTCCAGATCCTCACCTACAGCCTGATGGCCTGGTTGTTTATTACCGTGCTGCCGCCGCTGTTTGGCCTGCAGGGCTTTGCGGTGGATATCACCATGCTGGATATCGCGCAAAGCGTGCTGATCTATCTGGGCATTCCCTTCCTGGCAGGCTTCCTGAGCCGTCACTATCTGGTCAAGGCGAAAGGAGAGAAGTGGTACACCGAGCGTTTTATTCCGGCAATTTCCCCCATCACGCTGATCGCGCTGCTGCTCACTATCGTGCTGATGTTCAGCCTCAAAGGGGAGATGATCGTCGAACTGCCCATGGATGTGCTGCGGGTCGCTGTACCCCTGGTGGTCTACTTCGTGCTGATGTTCTTCACCAGCTTCTTGGTGGGCAAGAAACTGGGCATCCCCTATGACAAGAATGCCTCCATCGCCTTTACCGCCACCGGCAACAACTTCGAGCTGGCCATCGCCGTCGCTATCGCGGTGTTCGGGCTGAGCTCGGATCAGGCCTTTGCCGGGGTGATCGGCCCGCTGGTGGAGGTTCCCGTACTGATCGCCCTGGTCAATGTCGCCCTGCGCATGAAGCGCTCTTATACCAACCCAGAGAACCCATCATGAATGACGCCCACATCACCATCTACCACAACCCGGCCTGCGGCACTTCCCGCAATACGCTGGCGCTTATCCGCAACTCAGGCGTTGAGCCGACCGTCATCCACTATCTGGAGACACCGCCCAGTCGCGACACCCTGCTGGCCTTGATTGCCGCCATGGGCATGCCGGTTCGCGACCTGCTGCGCCAGAACGTGCCCCCCTATGAGGCGCTGGGACTGGCCGAGAACAAGTTCAGCGACGATGAACTGGTCGATGCCATGCTGGCTCATCCTATTCTGATCAACCGTCCCATCGTGGTGACACCGCTTGGCACCAAGCTGTGCCGCCCGTCAGAAGTGGTGCTGGATATTCTGCCGAGCTCCCAGCAAGGAGCCTTCAGCAAGGAAGATGGAGAGCAGGTGGTGGATGCACAAGGCCGGCGCATCGGCTGACCCGGCACTCAGGTGCGTGGCGATGATGTTGGATCGCCATGACGGGGCGATTGCCTTGCCGGTTGCACTCGGGGCAGGATGAGGGGCGGGGCGATTGACTCGGCCCTGATCCCGCACAAATTCAGCACAAGGAGTGGCAATGGACAGTACCCAGCGATTCTCGACCAGGGTCGAGGCCTATGTGAAATATCGGCCGGGTTATCCTGCCGCCATGCTCGATTTTCTGGCCAGCGCGTTGGCCATGGGGCCGGCTGCCCGGGTGGCCGATATCGGGGCCGGCACCGGCATCCTGACTGCGCTGCTGGCCCCCCGGGTGGCGCGGGTCTGGGCGGTCGAGCCAAACGCGGATATGCGCGGGGCGGCCCGGCACCAGCTGCAGGCAGTGGCCAATATCGAATGGCGGGATGGCAGTGCCGAAGCCACCGGTCTGGCGGACAGGGCGGTGGATCTGGTGACGGTGGCGCAGGCGTTTCACTGGTTTGATCGCGCCGCCTTCAAGCAGGAGTGCCGGCGGCTGCTCAGACCCGGTGGCCGGGTTGCCCTCATCTGGAACGACCGGCTGACCGACACCCCATTTCTCAAGGCTTATGAGGCGGGGCTGCGCACCTATTCGGGGGACTACGAGGAGGTCAATCACCGCAATCTGGGTGAAGTGGATTTTCAGGCCTTCTTCGAGGGGGAGTACCGGCTCGATCGTTTCGCCAACCGCCAGCTGTTCGATCTCGACGGCGTGCTGGGGCGGCTCAACTCCTCTTCCTATGCCCCGGTGGCCGGCTCGCAAGCCTATGCCGAGCTGACGGCGCTGATCGCCCGGGAATTTGCCCGCCATGCGGTCGATGGCGTGATTGCCTTCAACTACGACACTCTGGTCTACAGCGGCCGGGTGTAGCGGCTGGGTGTAGCAGGGGCCCAGATAAACAGCGGGCCCTCGCCACCGGTGGCGAGGGCCCGCAAGGGCATGGCTGATCCTGTTCGCAGCGGTGGGCTGTGGTGCCTGCGCTAACTCTTGTTCAGCCCCAGCATGGCCATCGCCTTGGCCAGGGTATCGACGGACTCCTGATGCTTGCCTGCCTTGTGCAGGACTTCCCCCTCGGCGCGCAGCTTCTTCACCTCGGCCAGTTTGTCGGCGCTGAGGGCAGGTTTGGCGGCGAGGGCATCATCGATCTTCTTCATGTCGGCGGGGCAGTGAAAGGCGAGGGCGCTGCCGGTAAAGAGCAGGCTGGCCAAAAGCAGGGCTGGTTTCATGTCGGCTGTCTCCACTGTGATGACCATGATGGGACGCTCCATCATGGGATACCCAGCAAGCATAGCCCGCGGTCCGCGCCCTGGCGGGGCGCTCGGGTTGAAGTGGGCGGGAAGCAGACGGTACCATGGTTGTTTTGCTCACGATTGAGCCAATCAGGGAGACCCCATGACACTCGCAAGGTTCCTCTCACCCCTGACCAGTCTGGTGATCTTCATTCTGGGCCATGGCATGTTCAACACCCTGCTGACGGTGCGCCTGTCTGCCGAGCAGGTATCGGCCCAGGCCATCGGCCTGGTATCGGCCGCTTACTTTGGCGGACTGGTGCTGGGGGCCTTCGTCAATGCCCGCCTCATCATCCGGGTAGGTCACATCCGGGCTTATGCGGCCTATGCCTCCCTGCTCTGCTTTCTGTTTCTGCTGCACGGCATGGTGGTGGAGCCGCTGAGCTGGGCGGCGCTGCGGCTGGTAGGGGGCTTTGCCACCGGCGGCCTGTTCGTGGTGCTGGAGTCCTGGATGCTGGTCTCCAGCACGCCGGCCAACCGGGGCCGGCTGATGTCCCTCTACATGATCCTGCTCTACGGCTCCCTGGCCATGGGGCAACTACTGCTCAAGTGGGTGGATCCCATGGTGCTGACCCCGTTCGCCCTGTGCGCCATGGCGGCGACCCTGTCGGTGATCCCGCTGGCGATTTCCCGGGTAGCGACCCCGGCCATGGTAGCCCCCCAGCCGGTCGGCGTGCTGGAGCTGGTGCGGCTCACCCCGGCGGGGATGGGCAGCAGCTTTACCTCCGGCCTCATCCTCGGGGCCATCTACGGCCTGCTGCCGCTCTATTTTACCGACAGCGGTTCGTCGCTCTCCAAGGTGGCGGACATGATGGCGTTGGTGATCCTGGGGGGCATGTGCCTGCAGTACCCCATCGGTCGCCTCTCCGATCGCTACGACAGGCGGCTGGTGATCCTGCTGCTCGGTGCCGTGCTGGCGCTGCTGGCCCTGTTGATGGTGCTGTTGCCCGCCGGCTGGCGCGAGCCGCTGATGGGGGGCCTGGTGTTCCTGCTGGGCGGCATGGCGTTCTCTATCTACCCCTTGAGCCTCAGCCACGCCTGCGACGAGCTGCGTCCGGATCAGGTGCTGGGGGCCAATCAGGGATTGCTGCTCGCCTACAGCCTGGGGGCCATGACCGGGCCGCTGCTGGCGCCTTTTGTCATGGCGCAGTTCGGGCCAGAGGGGCTGTTCGTCTACTTCGCCCTCTGTGGCCTGCTGCTGACAGGGTATCTTGGCTGGCGCAAGCGGCAGCGGGCCCCCATTCCGCTGGCCGATCATCAGGTGTTCATCCCGGTGCCGCCCAATACCCCCATGACGGCGGAGCTGGAGCCGAGAACGGATCTGGCTGGGGAGGCAGTACCCGCCAGCTATGCCACCCCCGGATCGGATGAGGGCCAGCAGACGAAGGCTGGCTGAGTCGCGGGTGTGTAGAAACAAAAAAAGCCGACTCTGTGAGTCGGCTTTTTGTCCATCTGGTCGTTGTCAGGCGGTGACGGCGTCAGCTTTGGTCGCTTCCGGCGCCGGATTGCGAATGAGGTAATCAAACGCCCCCAGTGCGGCGGTCGCCCCGGCGCCCATGGAGATGATGATCTGCTTGAACGGCACCGTGGTAGCGTCCCCTGCGGCGTAGACGCCGGGCAGGGAGGTGGCGCCCTTGGTGTCGATCTCGATCTCGCCAAAGCGGGTCAGGGCCACTTCGCTCCCTTTCAGGAACTCGGTGTTCGGCACCAGACCGATCTGGACGAAGATACCCGCCACCGCCAGATGCTTGATCTCGCCGGTGGTGCGATCTTCGTAATCCATGCCTACCACCTTGCTGCCATCACCGATCACTTCGGTGGTGCGGGCGCTCATGATGATGTCGATGTTGCCCATGGAGCGGGCCTTCTTCTGCAATACCTCGTCGGCGCGCAGAGTATCGGCAAACTCCACCACGGTGACGTGTTCGACAATACCGGCCAGATCGATGGCTGCCTCGATGCCGGAGTTGCCGCCCCCGATCACCGCAACCCGCTTGCCCTTGAAGAAGGGGCCGTCACAGTGCGGGCAGTAGGCCACGCCCTTGGTGCGGTACTCGAGCTCGCCCGGCACGTTCAGGTCGCGCCAGCGGGCACCGGTCGCCAGGATCACGGCGCGGCTCTTGAGGGTAGCGCCAGAGGCAAGATCCACGTTGACGTAGCCATCCTTGCTGATGGCGGCGGCGCGCTGCTCGGTGATCACTTCCACGCCATACTGCTTGACGTGCTGCTCCAGGCTCGCGGCCAGCTTGGGGCCTTCGGTGTAGGGCACGGAGATGAAGTTCTCGATGCCGACGGTGTCCATCACCTGGCCACCGAAACGCTCGGCGACGATGGCGGTGCGAATGCCTTTGCGAGCGGCATAGATGGCGGCGGCGGCGCCAGCCGGGCCACCACCGACGACCAGCACGTCGTAAGGCGCTTTTGCGCTCAGCTCTTCAGCTTTGCGTTCGGCGGCGCCGGTGTCGAGCTTGGCGACGATCTCTTCGAGCGAGATACGGCCCTGGCTGAACGGCTGACCGTTCAGGTAGACGTTCGGTACCGCCATGATCTGACGCTCGTTGACCTCGTCCTGGAACAGGGCACCGTCGATCATGGTGTGGGTGATGCCGGGGTTCAGGGTCGCCATCAGGTTGAGGGCCTGTACCACGTCCGGGCAGTTGTGGCAGGAGAGCGAAATGTAAGTCTCGAAGTGGAACTCGCCCTTGAGGTTGCGGATCTGCTCCTGCACGGCCGCATCGGCCTTGGAGGGGTGACCGCCGCTTTGCAGCAGGGCAAGGACCAGGGAGGTAAATTCATGACCCATGGGGATGCCGGCAAAATGAACGCGCGGGGCCTGGCCCTTCGGCGCGACGCTCATGGAAGGTTTGCGGGCATTGGTGCCAGAGGTCTGGGTAATCTTGGGGGACATCTCGGCGATCTCGCCGGCCAAGGCCAGCAGTTCGGCGGATTTGTCGCTGTCGTTGCCGGACACGCTGATCTCGATGGGATTGACGATGTACTGCAGATAGGTGTTCAGCTGTTGTTTGAGGTTGGTATCCAACATCTTCGAATTCCTTCTTTTGATTGCGGGTCGGCGTTTTGTCAGGCCAGAAAGCAGACCGGCCCTTGAACGGGCCGGTCTTCAGAGCGGGGAGGCTTAGATTTTGCCTACCAGATCCAGGGACGGGGCCAGGGTGGCGTCGCCTTCTTTCCACTTGGCCGGGCACACTTCACCCGGGTGAGCGGCAACGTACTGGGCAGCTTTGACCTTGCGCAGCAGTTCCAGTGCGTCACGGCCGATACCGCCTGCGTTGATCTCAACGATCTGGATGATGCCTTGCGGGTCGATGACGAAGGTTCCGCGGTCAGCCAGACCGGCTTCTTCGATCATCACGCCGAAGTTGCGGGTGATGGTGCCGGTCGGGTCGCCGATCATCGGGTACTGGATCTTCTGGATGGTGTCAGAAGTGTCGTGCCAGGCCTTGTGGGTGAAGTGGGTATCGGTGGAGACGGAGTAGATCTCGACGCCCAGCTTCTGGAATTCGGCGTAGTTGTCGGCCAGGTCACCCAGCTCGGTCGGGCAGACGAAGGTGAAGTCAGCCGGGTAGAAGAACACCACTGACCACTTGCCTTTCAGGTCAGCGTCAGACACCTGAACGAATTTGCCATTGTGGTAGGCGGTGGCGTTGAACGGCTTGATTTCAGTGTTGATGTAGGTAGACATGTATTTGCTCCTTGGTGATGTACATATGCCTGTCTGGGTTTGAAGAGTCGTGCCGGACGAGGCGTTTAACTTTCGATGGATTCATCATAGGGACTTTTCCTAATCGATCAAAGCCGCAATTTTGAATCACTTAAATCTACTTATTAGATAAACCATGGCTGCTGTACCTAACATGAATATCGCCGGCATGCCGGGATAACTCCTTGTCGAGATTCAACATCTGTGCGCGGCTTCGGCTTTTCAAGGGGCAAGTGGCAGTCTGCCAACCGCAGAGAAGTGGAGGTTGCTGCCTTGCGACGCACAGGCGCGCACGGGGACGAGGGGGAGGGGAAACGCGCGGATAAAAAAATCCCGGCGTCGTCGCAAGGACAAGGCCGGGTCATCAAACAAGGAATGGCTATATAAACAAAAGCTTTACAGCAAAGACTAACTACGGGGTGTGCAAACTTGCAGACATATGAGAGGAAGAGGACGGGTGCACAATCCCTCGTCTTCCGCTCGGCAACTATTGCATGACGGTCATGATAGTGTGATGCAGATCACAAAGCAAGGTTGTGGTGTAATTTTTCAATCAAAATGAAAGTGTTTCAGCTTTTTTGCCGATCAAGTGCGCTGAAAACGCTTTTATTGTAATTTTATTACATGAAATTGAGATCAAAAGTCGCCAGGCGGCTCCTGCTCCTCCATCAGTTCCAGCAGGTTGATGGCGACGGCAATGAAGTCCGACTCGGTGACGATGCCGATCAACTTGCGCCCTTTGAGTACCGGCAGGCAGCCATATCTGTGTCGTTGCAGGTAGAGCGCCGCCTCCTTGATGCCGGCGTGGGGATCCACGCTCGCCACCTGGCGGGTCATGATCTCGTCGAGCTGCACGCTGTCGGTGAACTCCGCCTCCCGCTCCGGATTGATCAGCAGCAGTTTGGACTCGCGGGTGGCCAGGATGTCGGAGAGGGTGACCAGGCCCAGCAGATGATGCTGTTCGTCAACGATGGGGATGTGGCGGATCCGCTCCTGCTGCATCAGATCCATCGCCTGTTTGACGCTGTTTTCCGGACCCAGGGTGAAGGGGTGTTCAGTCATGATCTCGGATAGGGTCATCATGGTGGGCCTCCTTGTGTATCTGCTTTCACCCTAGCCCAGCCCCCCTCGGCAAAACATGATCAGGGTCAATACAAAACCTTAAAGGTTTTTTAACTGGCCCTGCTTCACATAATTGCTCGCTATCCCTTGTCTCCCTTGGGTTTTTGGTCTTTTGGGTTGCCTTGGAAGAAGGGGATAACTAGACTAGCCGCCGATTCCCCCCGAGGTGAAAGATGCAAGTATCCGATTTTCATTTTGATCTGCCAGACGAGCTGATTGCCCGCTATCCCATGACGGAACGTACCGCCAGTCGTCTGTTGCAGCTCGATGGTCAAACTGGCGCACTGCGCCACGGTCAATTTGTGGATGTGCTGGACCAGCTCAACCCCGGCGATCTGCTGGTGTTCAACAACACCCGTGTCATTCCGGCGCGCATGTTTGGCCAGAAGGCCAGCGGCGGCAAGCTGGAGGTGCTGGTGGAGCGGATGCTGGACGAGCACAGCGTGCTGGCCCATGTGCGCTCTTCCAAATCCCCCAAGCCCGGTACCCGGCTCATTCTGGATGGCGGGGCCGACGGTGAGAAAGTTGAAGCCGAGATGCGCGCCCGTCACGATGCCCTGTTCGAGATCCACTTCCTCGACCCCCGCCCCGTGCTGGAAATCCTGGAAGCCATCGGCCACATGCCGCTGCCCCCTTACATCGACCGTCCCGACGAGGATGCCGACAAGGAGCGCTACCAGACCGTCTACAACCAGAAGCCGGGGGCCGTGGCGGCGCCAACAGCCGGCCTGCACTTCGACGAGCCCCTGCTCGAGAAGATCCGTGCCAAGGGGGTGGAAACGGCGTTCGTTACCCTGCACGTCGGGGCGGGCACCTTCCAGCCGGTGCGGGTGGACAAGATTGAAGATCACCACATGCACTCGGAGTATGCCGAGGTGCCGCAGGAGGTGGTGGATGCCATTGCCGCAACGCGCGCCCGCGGTGGCCGGGTGATTGCAGTGGGGACCACCTCGGTGCGATCACTGGAGAGCGCGGCCAAGGTAACCCTGGCCCAGGGCAAGCCGCTGGCGCCGTTCTTCAGCGACACCGACATCTTCATCTTCCCCGGTTACCAGTTCCAGGTGGTCGATGCCATGGTCACCAACTTCCATCTGCCGGAGTCGACCCTGATCATGCTGGTCAGCGCCTTTGCCGGCTACGACAACGTGATGGCGGCCTACCAGGCGGCCGTGGCGGAGCAGTACCGTTTCTTCAGCTACGGGGACGCCATGTTCGTCACCCGTTGCCGGGCGCAGGCATAAACCGCGCCCTTTATACCGGGCCCTCGGGCCCCCTACTGTCAGACTGTTTCTCTGACGCAACGAGGTAGCAATGAAATTTGAACTGAAAACCACTGACGGCCGTGCCCGTCGCGGCCAGCTGGTATTCGAGCGCGGCACCGTGCAGACCCCGGCCTTCATGCCAGTCGGCACCTACGGCACCGTCAAGGGGATGACCCCGGAAGAGGTGCGTGAGACTGGCGCCCAGATCCTGCTTGGCAACACCTTCCACCTCTGGCTGCGGCCGGGGCAGGAAGTGATGCGCGCCCACGGCGATCTGCATGACTTCATGAACTGGCAGGGCCCGATCCTGACCGACTCCGGCGGTTTCCAGGTGTTCAGCCTGGGCCACATTCGCAAGATCACCGAGGCGGGGGTGCACTTCCGTCACCCCATCAACGGCGAGAAGATCTTCCTCGACCCCGAGAAATCCATGGAGATCCAGTACGATCTGGGCTCCGACATCGTGATGATCTTCGATGAGTGCACGCCGTACCCGGCCACTTACGAAGAGGCGCGCAAGTCCATGGAGATGTCCCTGCGTTGGGGCAAGCGTTCGCGCGACAAGTTCGATGCGCTCGGCAACAAGAACGCCCTGTTCGGCATCATCCAGGGTTCCGTGTACGAAGATCTGCGGGATGTGTCGCTGGACGGCCTCTTGGAGATCGGCTTCGACGGCTACGCGGTCGGTGGTCTGGCGGTGGGTGAGCCGAAAGAGGATATGCATCGCATCCTCGAGCACGTCTGCCCGAAAATCCCGGCCGACAAGCCGCGCTACCTGATGGGCGTGGGCAAGCCGGAAGATCTGGTGGAAGGGGTGCGCCGCGGTATCGACATGTTCGACTGCGTGATGCCGACCCGCAACGCCCGCAACGGCCACCTGTTCACCACCGACGGGGTGGTCAAGATCCGCAACGCCAAGTATCGCGAGGACACCAGCACCCTGGATGCCGACTGCGATTGCTACACCTGCAAGAACTACACCCGCAGTTATTTGTACCATCTGGACAAGTGCAACGAGATCCTCGGTGCCCGTCTGAACACCATTCACAACCTGCGTTATTACCAGCGTGTGATGCAGGGTTTGCGGGACGCGATCGAGCAGGGTAAATTAGACGACTTTGTAACTGAGTTTTACCGTCGGCAAGGGAAGCCCGTGCCTCCGTTAGCTGAAAATGACGTGAAATAACAACGATATATAAGCTAGTTTTCAAATCTACATCAATAAGAGGTTGTTAAATGAGCATTATCTCCAAGGCGTATGCAGAAGGCGCAGTTCCGGGTGCACAGGGTGGTGGCATGGAAATGATCATCATGCTGGCCGTATTCGGCCTCATCTTCTACTTCATGATCTATCGCCCCCAGGCCAAGCGCGCCAAAGATCACCGCAACCTGATGAGCTCCCTCTCCAAGGGTGACGAAGTCCTCACTTCCGGTGGCCTGGTTGGCAAGATAGCCAAAGTATCCGCCGACAGCGAATACCTCGTGCTGGCCCTGAACGATCAGACCCAGGTCACCATCAAACGTGACTTCGTCTCTGCCGTTCTGCCCAAGGGTTCTATCCAGTCCCTCTAATCTCCCGAGGAGCACAGCGTGTTAAATCGCTATCCGCTGTGGAAATACCTGATGGTGGTCGTGGTGATCGCCATCGGTTTTCTATATGC
Organism: Aeromonas sp. QDB39; assembly: GCF_027707585.1. Taxonomy (NCBI): domain Bacteria; kingdom Pseudomonadati; phylum Pseudomonadota; class Gammaproteobacteria; order Aeromonadales; family Aeromonadaceae; genus Aeromonas; species Aeromonas sp. QDB39. The sequence continues at coordinate 21,270 of NZ_JAPCIV010000034.1, forward strand.
AGCCCCCAATCTTTACGGCGAAGACCCGGCCTTGCAGATCTCTGCCAGCCGGGGGGCCGAAGTCAAGCTGGACACCCTTGACCTGGTGAAAGAGACGCTCGATGCGGCTCAGATCCCGGTCAAGCATGCGGCGTTCGAGCACGGCTTCATCCTGGTTCGTTTCAAAAATACCGAAGAGCAGCTCAAGGCGCGCGACATCGTCGCCAACAAGCTGGGCGACAACTTCATTACCGCTCTCAACCTGGCCCCTTCCACGCCTGCCTGGCTCGAAGCCATTGGCGCCAACCCGCTCAAGCTGGGTCTGGACCTGCGCGGCGGTGTGCACTTCCTGATGGAAGTGGACATGGCCGAGGCGCTGACCAAGCAGCAAGAGCAGATGGTGCAGGATTTCCGCTCCGAGCTGCGTACCCAGAAGATCCGTTATTCCGGCGTGCGCCGGGCCGGTGATCAGGTACAGGTGCTGTTCCGTGACGAGGCCGATCAGGCCAAGGCCATCTCTCACCTGCGTCGTCAGAACCCGGATCTCACCTTCACCACCGAGCAGAAGGGGGACGAGTTCGTCCTGCTGGCCTCCTTGAGTGAAGCCAAGATCAAGGAAGTGAAGAAGTACGCCCTCGAGCAGAACATCACCATCATCCGCAACCGGGTGAACGAGTTGGGCGTGGCCGAGCCGCTGGTACAACAGCAGGGTGCCGAGCGCATCGTGGTGGAACTGCCCGGCATTCAGGACACCGCCCGTGCCAAGGAGATCCTGGGCGCGACCGCGACCCTGGAATTCCACATGGTCGATGAGACCGCCGACATCCAGGCCGCGGCCGATGGTCGGGTGCCGCCGAGCTCCAAGGTCTACAACGATCGCAACGGACGTCCGGTGGTGCTGCAAAAGCGCATCATCCTGACCGGTGACCACATCGTGGGTGCCCAGTCTGGTTTCGACGAATACAGCCGTCCCCAGGTCAACATCAAGCTTGATGGCCAGGGTGGCAACAAGATGGCCAACTTTACCAAGGACAACGTTGGTAAGGGCATGGCTACCGTGTTCATCGAATACAAGCCGGTCGGTCAGCCGGGTCCGGACGGCAAGCGCAAGTTCCGCAAGCAGGAGGAGGTGATCAACGTCGCCACCATCCAGTCGCGCCTTGGCAGCCAGTTCCGCATCACCGGCATCGACAACGCCAACGAAGCCCATAACCTGGCGCTGCTGCTGCGAGCCGGTGCGCTGATCGCCCCGATCCAGATCGTCGAAGAGCGCACCATAGGCCCGAGCCTGGGTCAGCAGAACATCGACAGCGGTATGGAAGCCATCGGCTGGGCCATGCTGGTGATCGTGCTGTTCATGGGGATCTACTACCGTGCGTTCGGCTGGGTGGCCAACATCGCCCTCACCATGAACCTGGTGCTGATCGTCGGTATCATGTCGATGATCCCGGGGGCCACCATGACCCTGCCGGGCATCGCCGGTATCGTCTTGACGCTGGGTATGGCGGTGGATGCCAACGTGCTGATCTACGAGCGTATTCGTGAAGAGATCCGCAACGGTCGCGGGGTGCAGCAGGCCATCCATCTGGGCTTTGATCGGGCATTCTCGACCATCGCCGACTCCAACGTCACCTCGCTCATCACCTGTGTGATCCTGTTCGGTATCGGTACCGGCGCCATCAAGGGCTTCGCCCTGACGCTGGGGATTGGTCTGAGTGCTTCCATGTTTACCGCCATCACGGTATCCCGCGCCATCATCAACCTGGCCTGGGGTGGACGGCGCCTCGACAAGCTGCCGATCTAAGGAAGAGACATGTTTCAGATTCTACATTTTGAAAAGCCCATTCCCTTCATGCGCTATGCCAAGCCGGGTGTGGTCTTCTCTACCCTGCTGATGGTGATCTCCCTGTTCTTCCTGTTCGACCGGGGCCTGAACTGGGGCCTGGACTTCACCGGCGGTACCACCATCGAGGTGGGGTTCCAGCAGTCAGTGAGCCTGGACAAGGTGCACCAGGTGCTGGATGAGCAGAAGATTGAAGGGGCGACCCTGCAACACTTCGGCTCCAGCCGTGACGTCCTGTTCCGCCTGACCCCGAAAGAGGGGGTCAAGGTGGAGCAGCAGGGCAACGAGGTGCTGGCGGCGGCCAAGCTGATCGATCCTGCGGCCGTGCTCAAGCGCGTCGAGTTCGTCGGCCCTTCGGTGGGTGACGAGCTGGCGACCGACGGTGCGCTGGCCATGCTGGCCTCCATCATCTGTATCCTGATCTACGTGGCGGTGCGCTTCGAATGGCGTCTGGCCATGGGGGGCATTCTCTCCCTGGTGCACGACGTGGTGATCACCCTCGGCGTCTTTGCCTACTTCCAGTACGAGTTCGACCTGACCGTGCTGGCGGCATTGATGACCCTGGTGGGTTACTCCCTGAACGACACCATCGTGGTGTTCGACCGGTTGCGGGAGAACTTTCGCAAGGTGCGCAAGGGGGATACCGAGTACATCCTGGATCTCTCCATGACCGAGACCCTGAGCCGGACCATCATCACCTCGGGGTTGACCTTCGTGGTGGTGCTGGCGCTGCTGCTCAAGGGCGGTCCGCTGATCCACGGTTTCTCGGTGGCCATGGTGATCGGTGTCGCCTTCGGCACCTACTCCTCCATCTATGTGGCGAGCTCGTTCGCCATGTTCTTCGGGGTCAAGCGGGAGCACATGCTGCCGACCCAGGTGGAAAAAGAGGGCGCGGATCAGCAAGAGATCCTGCCGTAAATGACAAGGGCGCCGCGAGGCGCCCTTTCTCTTATCGTCCGGGTGAGTCATTATGACGGTTTCACCCACGGCTGTTGGCCAACAGGCAAGGAGCAAGCCATGCAACACAATCCCCGTTTTCTGGCACTGGTAGAGGCCATTTGTCCCCATGTGCGGGAGACCGACGTGCACCAGATCAAACGTTGGCAGGATGAGGGGCGCACCTTTCACTTGGTCGACGTGCGGGAAGAGAGCGAGTGGGCCAGAGGCCATCTGCCGGGGGCGACCTACCTCGGTCGTGGCGTGATCGAGCGGGACATCGAGACCCGTTATCCGGATCCCGACACCGAGCTCTACCTCTATTGTGGTGGGGGATTTCGCTCCATTCTGGTGGCGGAGAACCTGCAGAAGATGGGCTACGGTCGGGTGGTCAGTGTCGATGGTGGCTTTCGGGGCTGGTGTGATGCCGGATACCCTGTCGAATCCTGATTTATTTGAGGGAGAGAGGCTCAGCCACATGACAAAGTGTCGGCTGACCTTTACCATATGCCGGGTCAAGCGTAAGCGTCGGAGTGTTCATTGAACGTCAGGAAAGGGATTGGATACCTCCTTGGTATCCTGTTGCTGCTCCCCATGTGGGGTTGCAGCAGTAGCAGTCAGGTTGAAGCGCCTCAAGTTCCCAAGCCGCAACCCGCTTCACTGGTATTGGCGACCCCCCTGCAGGTCTCTTACCAGAGCGAGTTGGCGTTGGCGCGACTCGGGCAGATGCTCAGTGAGATGGAATTGACCACGGAGCAACGGGCTGAACTGTTTTATGAGCGTGCTGTCGTGTTTGACCGGGTAGGCTTGCGCTCCCTGGCGCGGCTGGATTTCAACCGCGCCTTGCGGGAGAAGCCGGATTTTGCCGAAGCCTACAACTTCATCGGCGTCTATCTGGTGCAGCAGCAGAATTATGACGAGGCCTACGAGGCATTTGATTCCGCCCTCGAGCTGGCTCCCGATTATGACTATGCCTACCTGAACCGTGGCATTGCGCTCTATTACGGCAATCGTCCCGAGCTGGCCGCGGCCGATATGAAGCGCTTCTACGAGGCGCAGCCGGAAGACCCCTACCGGGTGATCTGGCTCTATCTGGCCGAACAGAAGCTCAATGCACCGGCCGCCATGAGCCGGATGCGCGAGCGGCTCAACAAGTATGATGACGATGCTTGGAACTGGGATCTGGTGCGCCTCTATACCGGTGAACTCAATGCCACCCAGTTGATGGGCAATGTGGTGAAAGGGGTGAAGGACAACCGGGAGCTCGCCGAGCGCCTGTGCGAAACCTACTTCTACCTCGGCAAGTTTGAACTGGCCAAGGGCAACCGCAAGGAAGCCATCAGCTACTTCAAGCTGGCGCTCGCCAACAACGTGTATGACTTCATCGAGCACAGATATGCCCTGCTCGAACTGGAGCTGATGGCGCGCAAACCCCTGCCGCCCGGTGCCCAGAGTGCCCAGGGCAAGAGCAGCAAGCAAGCATCCTAAGCTTGCCCTGTTGCCGGTTTGAATGATGTAGAAAAGGCCTCATTGCGAGGCCTTTTTGCTGTCCGGGTGTCAGACGTGGCGATATGAGTCACCCCCGTCGGACGGTACATCGCTGGCTCACTGTGCCAGCATCATGCCGGGGATCTGGCGCCAGTAGCCGTTGCAGTCGCGCTCCTGCTGCAGGGGCAGGGGAGCCTGGCCCTGCTGGTTGGCCTTGAAGCGCTCCAGCATCGTCAGGGTATCCAGCCCCTCGGGGGAGAGGCGCACCACATCCACCAGACCTTCCATCCCGGCCAGGTCGTTGCCCAGGTTGTAGCAGTAACCGGACTGGGTCTGGATGCCGTTGAGGTTGAACACCTTCTGCCCTTCACGGCTGCTGGCGAGCCGGCCGGTGGGGTAGTCGATGCAGGCCAGTTCGCAGTTGTCCTTGGGCCGGTCGAGGGAGCGGGCGGTGAAGCAGCGTGCCGAGTAGGCGAGCGGCAGGTGGCCGTAGGCGAACACCTCCACCTCGAACTGCTGGCGGGCACTGCCCAGATCCTGATTGAGCTGCACCAGCCAGTCGCGGGAGAGCTCCACCGGCATCACCCAGCGCTGCATCCCCTGTTTGAGCAACATGCGCAGCACGTCGGCGTTGTAGGCGTTGATGGCGGGGCCGCAGACGAACGGCAGCCCGGCTTCACTGGCGAGCTGGACCGCTCCCAGATCGTTGGCCTCGATCATCAGCTCGCCGTTGTCGACCAGCCGCTTGACCTCCTTGAGCTCTGAGGGGGCGGAGATGAGCGCCAGCGTGGAGAGCACCGCCTGCTTGCCCGAGCCGGCCACCTGACGGGCGAGGGCAATCCAGTCGTCCACTTTCAGTTCGCGGCGCTTGCTGCAGACAGTTTCCCCCAGATAGACGATGTCGGCCTGGCTGGCGGCGGCCGCCTGATAGAAGCCCTGGGTGTCGGCCTTGGGCCAGTAGAAGAGCAGGGGGCCGAGAGAGAATTTCATGAACAGGGCTCCTTATTGCCACTGGCGATGGTAGGCACCGAGGGTGGTCTGGCTCCCCTCGGAGACGCGGGCGAGCTGGGCATCCCACTCGGCCTTGACCTGATAGGCTTCCGGGTTGGCCTGATAGGCGTCGATGGCGGCGCGCCAGACCCGGGTGACCTGCTCCACGTAGGCGGGGCTGCGTTGGCGTCCTTCAATCTTGACCGACTGGATACCGGTCTGGAACAGCTCGGGCAACAGGCCAAGGGTGTTGAGGCTGGTGGGCTCCTCCAGCGCGTGGTAGGTCTGGCCATCTACCTCGAAGCGGCCCTTGCACAGAGTCGGGTAACCGGCGTTTTCCCCCGGGCCGTAGCGGTCGATCAGCACCTCGTTGAGGCGAGACTCGAGGCCGCTCGGGGTCTCCTCCCAGCGCACGAACTTGGCCGGTGAGCAGGCGCCGACGGTATTGGGGCTCTCGCCGGTCATGTAGGAGGAGAGGTAGCAGCGCCCCTCCGCCATGATGCAGAGGCTGCCGAAGGCGAACACCTCGAGGCCGACGTCGGTCTCACGGGCCAGCTGCCTCACCTGATGCATGGAGAGGACGCGGGGCAACACCACCCGACCGATGTTGAAGTGCTGCTGGTAGAAGCGGATGGCGGCGGCGTTGGTGGCGCTGGCCTGCACCGAGACGTGCAGTTCCAGATCCGGGTAGCGGCGGCTGGCATAGTCGAGCACGGCGAGGTCGGCGATGATCAGGGCATCGGCCCCCAGTGCGGCGCCCTTGTCCACCGCCTGCTGCCAGCGGGCATCGGAGCCCGGGTGGGTGAAGGTGTTGATGGCGATGTGCAGTTTGCGGCCATGCTGGTGCACATAGTCGACCGCTTTCTCCAGCTTGCTGTCGGTGAAGTTGAGCCCGGCGAAATGGCGGGCGTTGGTGTCATCCTTGAAGCCGATATAGACCGCATCGGCCCCGTTATCCACGGCTGTTTTCAGTGCCGGCAAACTGCCTGCCGGACAGAGTAATTCCATCGGGTACGCTCCGAGAGGGCAAAAAATGCAAAAGTGGCCCGATTGTATTCACCGGCGTCCTTCCACTTTTTGACCTGAGGCAGCTTTGTGTGGCTTTACCCTTCTTGAGGTAAGTGGGCACAAGTTTGATTTCCAACAGGATCATGGCTGCGGCCCTGTGCTTGAATGCGCAAAAAACTGGGAGTTTATCGTGTTTCAACAACTGCAACGTCGCCTGGTCGAACAGGCTCCCCGCATTCTGCGCCATCCTCTCAAACTGGTGCCATTTTCCTTGCAGCAGAACCTGATGGAGCGCCTGCTGGCCAGCGTGTTCAAAGAGGCCATCGCAGATGGCGACTTTGAATTTCTGGCGAGCAAGTGGCTCAAGGTCGAAGTCTCGGATCTGGAGCTGTGCTGGTTCATCAGCGAGCAGGATGGCAAGCTGGTGGTGGCGCGTCACTGCGAGCAGGCCGATGTCTGTTTCAGCGGCACTACCAACGACCTCATCCTGATTGCCGGGCGCAAGGAAGATCCCGACTCTCTCTTTTTCCAGCGCAAGCTGAAGATTGAAGGGAACACCGAGTTGGGTCTGGAGGTGAAAAACCTGATGGACAGCCTGGATCTGGATGGATTGCCAAGCCTGGTGCGTTATCCCTTGCTGGATCTTGCCACCTTCATCGAGCGGGCAAAGGCGGGATCAGCGCAAGAGGCGCACTCTGCGCCGGCGGGTGGGGTTGCGCCTCAGTTGTGAGACCAGCCCATCGGCATGGTGGCGGTAGTGATTGCGAGCCCACAGGCAGCGACAGGCCCACAGACAGGGCAGCAGTGCCAGCAGGGCGCCGGCGTTGGGAAGGCGCGAGAGCAGCAGACCCAGCGCCAGCCAGATAAACGGCTGGGCTTCGTAGAGCCACTCCGGCTGGAACCAGCGTTTGGTCGGGAAGATGACCAGATCGGTACGCCGATAGCTGGATCGCATCATCCAGACGGTGGCGCCGGCGACAAACAGCAAGGTGCCCGCCAGCCAGAGCAGCGGGGAGTGGCTGAGCAGGATGATGCCGACCGCCACCAGCAGATAGCAGACCGGCAACCTCTCATAAAGCCAGCGTGGGCACATGTTGCCTCCACTTTTCACCTTCCCATCCTTCAAGTCTAGCCAGTCAGCACACCCGCCTCATACCGCTTTGTTCTGCAAAACGGCGTCATTGTTGTGAATTGGCGCGCCATTTACGGTGCCAAAATAGCGATTGGCTATGTTACAATTGCGCGCCATTTTTGACTGAAGATTGACTGGGCATGTTGGATCAGATTCGTATCGTGTTGGTAAACACTTCTCACACCGGCAACATGGGCTCTGCGGCGCGCGCCATGAAGACCATGGGCTTGAGCCAGATGGTGCTGGTTGATCCGCAAGCACAGCCCGATGACAACGCCTATGCGCTGGCCGCCGGTGCCAGCGATCTGCTGGCCAATGCCCGTATCGTGTCGACCCTGGATGAAGCCATTGCGGATTGTGGTCTGGTCATCGGTACCAGTGCCCGCTCCCGTACCCTGAGCTGGCCCATGCTGGACCCCCGCGAAGCGGGCGAAAAGCTGGTAACCGAGGGGATGCAGCATCCGGTGGCGCTGGTATTTGGCCGTGAACGCACCGGGCTGACCAACGACGAGCTGCAAAAGTGCCACTACCACGTGGCCATTGCGGCCAATCCGGAGTACAGCTCCCTCAACCTGGCCATGGCGGTGCAGACCCTCTGCTATGAGGTGCGGATGTACTGGCTGCAGCAGGAACAGGTCGGCGAGACCGACATGGCGGTGGATTATCCCAGCGCCGAGCAGCTGGAAGGCTTCTATCAGCATCTGGAGCAGACGCTGCTCAAGACCGGCTTCATCGCCGACGATCATCCGGGACAGGTCATGAGCAAGCTGCGCCGCCTGTTCAACCGGGCTCGTCCGGAGGCGGTGGAACTCAACATCTTGCGCGGGATTCTGACCTCGGTGCAAAAACCGAGACCGCAGGATTAAACCCGACTGGATTACTCAACCATATACTTGACTGATTTAGTCGGGTATGTGACCATATGCCCATATTGATTGGTTCGCAAAACGGTAAGGCATATGAGACTGACCTCAAAAGGACGTTACGCTGTGACTGCCATGCTCGACGTGGCGTTGCATGCAGAACAGGGGCCCGTGCCCCTGGCTGATATTTCGGAGCGCCAGGGCATCTCCTTGTCCTATCTGGAGCAGCTGTTTGCCCGCCTGCGCAAGCATGGCCTGGTGAGCAGCGTGCGTGGTCCGGGCGGCGGTTATCGCCTCGGTCTGGCGCCGAATGCCATCTCGGTCGGTCAGGTGATCACCGCGGTCGACGAATCGGTGGATGCCACCAAGTGCCTCGGCAAGGGCGGCTGCCACGGCGGCACCCAGTGCCTCACTCACTCCCTGTGGCGTGACCTGAGCGAGCGGATCTCCAGCTTCTTGGGGGACATCACCCTGGCTGAGCTGGTTGATCAGGCCGATGTGCGCCGGATTGCCGGCAAGCAAGATGAACAAATGAAAACCGTGTTGTCCCTGGTAGACCGGGCAGAACGCGGCGATGTGAGCTTGAAAGTCCAACTATAAACAAACGTGCTTTCCACAGCTGGTCGATGTATGACCCTGGCTGTAACGGAGAAAAACATGAAACTGCCTATTTACCTTGATTATTCGGCAACCTGTCCGGTGGACCCGCGTGTCGCAGAAAAAATGATGCAGTGTCTCACCATGGATGGCCTGTTCGGCAATCCAGCTTCCCGTTCCCACCGCTTTGGCTGGCAAGCCGAAGAGGCGGTCGATCTGGCCCGTAATCAAGTGGCAGAGCTGATCGGTGCCGACCCGCGCGAGATCGTCTTCACCTCCGGGGCGACTGAATCCAACAACCTCGCCATCAAGGGCGTCGCCCATTTCTACGCCGGCAAGGGCAAGCACATCGTTACCTCCAAGACCGAACACAAGGCGGTACTGGATACCTGTCGCCAGCTGGAGCGTGAAGGCTATGAGGTAACCTACCTCGAGCCGATGCCCAATGGCCTGTTCACCCTGGAACAGATCGAAGGCGCCCTGCGTGATGACACCATCCTGGTCAGCATCATGCACGTCAACAACGAGATCGGCGTGGTGCAGAACATTGCCGCCATCGGCGAGTTGTGCCGCTCCCGCAAGATCCTGCTGCATGTGGATGCGGTACAGAGCGTGGGCAAGATCCCGGTCGACGTGGAAGCGCTCAAGGTTGACCTGCTCTCCATGTCCGCCCACAAGGTATACGGCCCGAAAGGCATTGGTGCCCTCTACGTGCGTCGCAAGCCGCGTGTGCGCCTGGAAGCCCAGATGCACGGTGGAGGCCACGAGCGCGGCATGCGTTCCGGCACCCTGCCGACTCACCAGATCGTCGGCATGGGCGAAGCCTTCCGCATCGCCAAGGAAGAGATGGTGAGCGAAGGTCAGCGCATCATGGCCCTGCGTCAGCGTCTGTGGGACGGCATCAAGGATATCGAAGAGGTCTACATCAACGGTGACCTGGAACAGCGTGTGCCGGGCAACCTCAACGTCAGCTTCGCCTATGTGGAAGGGGAATCCCTCATCATGGCGCTGAAGGATCTGGCGGTCTCTTCCGGTTCTGCCTGTACCTCGGCCAGCCTGGAGCCCTCCTACGTGCTGCGCGCACTGGGCCTGAACGACGAGCTGGCGCACAGCTCCATCCGTTTCAGCATGGGTCGCTTCACCACCGAGGAAGAGATTGATTACGCAATCAAGCTTATCCGTGACTCCATCGGTCGTCTGCGCGAGATGTCTCCCCTGTGGGAGATGTACAAGGACGGCGTCGATCTGAACACGGTCGAATGGGCTCATCACTGATCCGCGGATCGGTGTTCAACGGAATTAGCAGGAGTTAGATATGGCTTACAGTGAAAAAGTAATCGACCACTACGAGAACCCCCGTAACGTAGGCGGCTTCGACAAGAACGATCCCAGCATCGCTACCGGCATGGTCGGTGCACCGGCCTGTGGTGACGTGATGAAGCTGCAGCTGAAGATCAGCGACGACGGCATCATCGAAGATGCCAAGTTCAAGACCTACGGTTGTGGTTCCGCCATCGCCTCCAGCTCCCTAGTGACCGAATGGGTCAAGGGCAAGACCCTGGATGAAGCGGCCGGTATCAAGAACACCGACATCGCCGAAGAGCTGGCGCTGCCACCGGTGAAGATCCACTGCTCCATTCTGGCCGAGGATGCCATCAAGGCCGCCATCGCCGATTACAAGCAGAAGAAAGGTCTCTAAGGTCAGGAGCGCAGTATGGCCATTACCATGACAGATGCCGCAGCGGCACGGGTTTCCTCGTTTCTGACCAACCGGGGCAAGGGCATCGGCCTGCGCCTCGGCGTCAAGACCACCGGCTGCTCGGGTCTTGCCTATGTGCTCGAGTTCGTCGATGAGCTGGCAGATGAAGATCAGGTATTCGAGCAGGACGGGGTCAAGATCATCGTCGATGCCAAGAGTCTGATCCACCTGGATGGCACCGAACTGGATTTCGTCAAGGAGGGTCTCAACGAGGGCTTCCAGTTCAACAACCCCAACGCCAAGGGCGAGTGTGGTTGTGGCGAAAGCTTCAGTGTCTGAGATGTGTGCAACACATGATCGCTTGTCCGTTGAACTGGTCGGCCACGGCCGGTTCAACCATGCCGCTTCGCCCACCTGAGCGCGAGCGGCATGGGGGCAGCATCAGTGTCTAAGAGGTCTGCATGAATTATTTCGAGCTGTTTGGGCTGGTTGAAGGCTTCGAGCTCGATACCCGTCAGCTGGCAGAGACCTACCGCCAGTTGCAAACCCAATTTCATCCCGATCGTTTTGCCACCGCCCCCGAGCGGGAGCAGCTGGCTGCGGTGCAACGTGCCGCCCAGATCAACGATGCCTTCACTACCCTCAAGGCGCCCCTGCGCCGAGCCGAGTACCTGCTCTCCCTGCGTGGCACCGAACTTCGTGGCGAGCAACAGACGTTGCAAGATACCACATTTCTGATGCAGCAACTGGAGTGGCGCGAACGGCTGGCCGACCTGAAAGGGGAGACTGACCCTGAGCGTGCCATCAAGGATTTTCGCCAAGAGATCAGGCATGATCACCAGCTGTTGATGCAGCAGCTGACCCAGGCCCTCGCCACAGGCGAGGATCCGCGAGCGGCTGATTGTGTTCGCAAACTCAAGTTTGTCGACAAGCTCCTCGAGGAGCTGGAACGATTCGAAGACTCGCTGTTCGAGTCTTGATCCTTTAACGCTGGAAGTTTGATTACCCATGGCATTACTGCAAATCGCCGAGCCCGGCCAGAGCGCCGCACCTCATCAGCACAAACGTGCCGTTGGCATCGATCTTGGCACCACCAACTCGCTGGTCGCCGCCGTGCGCAGCGGTCAGGCCGATACCCTCTGCGACGAGCAGGGGCGTGATCTGCTGCCCTCCGTCGTACATTATCAGGCTGACACCATTCGGGTCGGCGTCGATGCCAAGCGCGAGGCCGCCCTCGACCCGCACAACACCATCGTTTCCGCCAAGCGGATGATGGGCAAGGCGCTGGCCGACATCGATACCCGCCAGCAACCCTATCAATTTGTGGCGGCCGACAACGGCATGCCGCAGCTGCAGACCCGTCAAGGGCTGGTCAACCCGGTTCAGGTCTCGGCCGAGATCCTCAAGAAACTGGCCGAGCGTGGCGCTGCCGCCCTCGGTGGCGATCTCGACGGCGTGGTCATCACGGTGCCCGCCTATTTCGATGACGCCCAGCGCCAGGGTACCAAGGATGCGGCCCGCCTGGCCGGCCTGCACGTGCTGCGCCTGCTCAACGAACCGACCGCCGCCGCCATCGCCTATGGCCTCGACTCCGGTCAGGAAGGGGTGATCGCCGTCTACGACCTTGGTGGCGGCACCTTCGATATCTCCATCCTGCGCCTGCATCGCGGGGTATTTGAGGTGATGGCCACCGGTGGCGACTCGGCCCTCGGCGGCGATGATTTCGATCACCTGCTGGCAGACTGGTTGAAAGAACAAGCCGGTTTGACTGGCGAGCTGGATGCCCGTCTGCAGCGCGAGCTGCTGGATGTGGCCGCCGCCGTCAAACACGGTCTGACCGATGCCGACGCCGTTCCCTGCACCTTTGCCGGCTGGCATGGCTCTGTCACCCGCAACCAGTTTGACCAGCTGATCCAGCCGCTGGTCAAGCGCACCCTGCTGGCCTGCCGCCGCGCTCTACGCGATGCGGGGCTCGAGCAGGAGGAGGTGCTGGAAGTGGTGATGGTCGGCGGTTCGACCCGGGTTCCGCTGGTGCGCGAGCTGGTGGGCGAGTTCTTCCAGCGTCCGCCCTTGACCAGCATCGATCCGGACAAGGTGGTGGCCATCGGTGCCGCCATCCAGGCCGACATCCTGGTGGGCAACAAACCTGACGCCGAGATGCTGCTGCTGGACGTCATTCCGCTCTCCCTGGGTCTTGAGACCATGGGCGGCCTCGCCGAGAAGGTGATCCCGCGCAATACCACCATTCCGGTGGCCCGCGCCCAGGAGTTCACCACCTTCAAGGATGGCCAGACCGCGATGGCGATCCACGTGGTGCAGGGCGAGCGCGAGCTGGTGGCCGATTGCCGATCCTTGGCCCGCTTCACCCTGACCGGCATTCCGCCCATGGCGGCAGGGGCAGCACACATTCGCGTCACCTTCCAGGTGGATGCGGACGGTCTGCTGTCGGTCAGCGCCATGGAGAAATCCTCCGGCGTGCAGGCCGAGATCCAGGTCAAGCCCTCCTATGGACTGGGTGAGGATGACATCCTCAACATGCTGAGCGCCTCCATTGCCAACGCCCAGCAGGACATGGACGCCCGCATGCTGGCGGAACAGCAGGTTGAGGCCGACCGGGTGGTCGAGAGTCTCAACGCCGCCCTGGCCGCCGATGGCGAGGCTTTATTGAGCTCCGCCGAGCGGGCCGAGCTGGATGCCGCCATCGCCCATCTGCTGACCATGCGCAGCACGGGCACCACCAACCAGATCAAAGAGGCCATCGAGGCGGCGGACGCTGCCAGTGGCGAATTTGCAGCCCGCCGGATGGACGCCTCCATCCGCAAGGTGCTGACCGGACAAAACGTCAACAAGGTGTAATATGCCAAAACTGATTATTCTGCCCCATCCCGAGCTCTGTCCGGACGGCGCGGCCCTCGAAGGCGCGACCGGTGAAACCATTCTGGACATCGCGCTGCGCAACGGCATCGAGATCGAGCATGCCTGCGAGAAGTCCTGTGCCTGCACTACCTGCCATTGCGTGGTGCGGGAAGGCTTCGACTCCCTCGAGCCGAGCGACGAGCTGGAAGACGACATGCTGGACAAGGCGTGGGGGCTGGAGCCGGAATCCCGTCTCAGCTGCCAGGCCAGACTGGCGGACGAGGATCTGGTGGTGGAACTGCCCAAGTACACCCTGAATCTGGCGTCTGAGCGCCACTGATGACCCCTTAATTACACATGAGTGAATTGCGCGTGCAGCATCTCGTGGTGCAGTAATGATATGGTGAAGGCCGTGACCCTTGAGGGAGCGGCCTTTTTTGTGCCCGTGATTTCCCTATTCGTTGATGAAAGTGCCAATAAAAAGGAAGCAAGAGAACATGGCTGACATGATGAACGTACGGTTGTCTTCCCAGGCCGCCGCCGCCCACTGGGGCGAGGGTGCCCTGCTCAGTTTCAACGGCGACGAAGCCCATCTCCATCTGGGCAGTGGCCAGGAGAAGGAGGCGCTGCGCGCCATCCAGCGCGCTGCCAGACGCCTCGAGGCGAGCGGCATCAAGCGCGTCAAGCTGGTGGGTGAGGGCTGGAATGGGGAGCGTCGCTACGCCTTTGCCCAGGGCTTCTATGCCGCCAAGGGGGTTCGCGAGCTCGATTTCGGCGAGCAGAGCGACCAGGAGGCTGCCGAGCTGGCGGCTTTGCTCAAAGCGACCCGCTGGGTGCGCGAGGTGACCAACGGCTGCCCGCAGGAGATCTACCCCATGAGCCTGGCGGAATCCGCCCTGCTGCTCATCCGCAGTCTCGCCGGTGACAAGGTGACCGCCCGCATTACCGCCGGGGAGGCGCTGCAGGAGGCCGGTTACATCGGGATCTGGTCGGTGGGCCGCGGCAGCGAACGCGAACCGGTGCTGCTGGAGCTCGACTACAACCCGACCGGGGATGCCAATGCCCCCGTGCTGGCGGCGCTGGTGGGCAAGGGGATCACCTTCGATTCCGGCGGTTACTCCATGAAGTCTTCCGACAACATGCTGCCGATGAAGTCCGACATGGGCGGCGCTGCCATGGTGACCGGCGCGCTGGCGCTGGCCATCAGCCGCGGCCTGAACAAACGGGTCAAGCTGATCCTCTGCTGCGCCGAAAACCTGGTCTCCGGCCATGCCTTCAAGCTCGGCGACATCCTCACCTATCGCAACGGCATCTCGGTCGAGATCCAGAACACCGACGCGGAAGGTCGCCTAGTACTGGCTGACGGCCTGCTGGCCGCCAGCGAAAGCGGGGCTGCCTACATCCTCGACGCCGCCACCCTGACCGGCGCTGCCAAGACCGCGCTGGGTCGCGACTACAACGCCGTGTTTGCCCTCGATGAGGCCGAGCAGGCACGTGCGCTGGCTGCCGCCAAAGCCGAAAACGAGCAGGCCTGGGCGCTGCCGCTGGAGCCCTGGCATGCGGGCCAGCTCACCTCCGCCTTTGCCGAGCTTGGCAACGTGGCGTCCGCCGAAGGCACCGCAGGTGCGACCACGGCGGCGGCCTTCCTGTCGCGCTTCGTGCGTGACGAAGGCAAGGGCTGGGTGCACCTGGATCTGGCCGCTTCCTATCAGAAGTCGGGCAATGATCTGTGGGCGACCGGGGCCAAGGGCCACGGCCTGCGTACCATCGCTCGCTGGTTGCAGGAGGTGAGTGAATGAGAGTCTGGCTGAATCAAGCATTTGGTGAAGGCTTTGGAGAAGCGGCGAAAAGCGCCACGGCCTGCGTATTATCTGTCACCCGCTGGTTGCAGGAGGTGAGTGCATGAACATCTGGTTGAGCCGAGAATTTGCCGCTCCCGAGTGGGGTGAGGGGGCGCTGCTCTCCCACCGCGCCGACGGCATGGTGATCCATCTGGTGACCGCCAGCCCCTTGCTGGATATCCAGCAGGCGGCACGGCGTCTGTGCAGTCAGGGGATCCAGCAGGTGGTGCTGGCCGGTCACTGGGAGCGCGAGCAGCAGTGGGCCTTTGCCCAAGGGCTGCAGACCCCCAAGGTGGAGGTCGAACTGCAGTGGGCCACTTCGTCCGAGGAGGATCGAGAGGAGCTGGAGGCGCGCTGGCTGTGCGGACGCTGGGTGCGGGAGATGACCAATGCCACGCCGGAACAGCTGGGGCCGCTGGAGCTGGCGGTTGAAGCTGCTACCTTCATCACCGAGCTGGCACCGGACCGGATCAGTCATCGCATTCTCAAGGGGGAAGCCTTGCAGCAGGCGGGCTGGGTCGGTCTCTATCAGGTCGGCCGTGGCAGCGAGCGCGAGCCCGTGATGCTTGAGCTGGACTTCAACCCTAGCCGAGATCCCAAAGCTCCGGTGGCGGCAGCGCTGGTAGGCAAGGGCATCACCTTCGATTCCGGCGGCTACTCCATGAAGACCTCTCAGGGCATGTTGACCATGAAGCACGACATGGGCGGTGCCGCCATCGTCACCGGCGCCCTGGCACTGGCCATCCTGCGTGGCCTCGACAAGCGGGTGAAGCTCATCCTCTGCTGCGCCGAGAACCTGGTCTCCGGTCATGCCTACAAACTGGGTGACATCCTCACCTACAAGAACGGTACCACGGTGGAGATCGTCAACACCGATGCCGAGGGGCGGCTGGTGCTGGCCGACGGCCTGCAGCTGGCCGGGGATTCCGGCGCGCCTCTGGTCATCGATGCCGCAACTCTCACCGGGGCGGCGGTGATGGCGCTGGGGGGGCGTTACAATGCCCTGTTCGGGCTGGACAAGGGGCTGGTGAGCCGCGCCATGGGTTATGCTGATGCCGAACAGGAACCCGCCTGGCCGCTGCCGCTGGAACCCTGGCATCGCCAGCAGTGCCCGTCCCACTATGCCGACACCGCCAACAGCCGGCCCGTGCCTGGTGGCGGTCCGGGTGGTGCCTCCAACGCGGCGGGCTTCCTCTCCCGCTTCGTCGCCAATGAGGGGCAGGGCTGGCTGCACGTCGATCTCGCCGCCTGTTTCAGCGAGAACGGCGACAACCTGTGGGCGCCGGGGGCCAACACCCTGGGGATGCGCACCATCGCCCACACCCTGCTGGCGGAGGTCCGCTGACCGACAACGACAAGGGCACCTGCGGGTGCCCTTTCGACAGGGGGAGGGTGAGCAATAGCCTGGGTTTCAGGGGGTTAACATGACTATCGTGCACAAGCGCACATTTTTTCCTGCCGGCCTGGGCCAAGATGAGTGGTGATGTTGTTTTAGGGAAGAATTTGTTTAATAAAAAGTTGCTTTTCTGTGTGTTATTTCGCTTTTTGTTTACGTATAATCGCCGCCGAACATGGATTCTAACAATAAATCTCTGTAGTTAAGGAAAGATCTCAATGGCCATCGAACGTACCTTCTCCATCATCAAGCCGGATGCCGTCAGCAAGAACCTGATCGGTGCCATCTACAACCGTTTCGAGAGCGCTGGCCTGAAAGTCATCGCCGCAAAAATGCTGCACATGAGCAGCGAGCAAGCCGCCGGTTTCTATGCCGAGCACCAGGGCAAGCCTTTCTATGACGGTCTGGTCAGCTTCATGACCTCCGGCCCTGTTATGATCCAGGTGCTGGAAGGCGAAGAGGCCATCCGTCGCCACCGTGAAATCATGGGCGCCACCAACCCGAAAGAGGCCCTTGCCGGCACCCTGCGCGCCTGCTTCGCCGAGAGTATCGACCGCAACGCCGTGCACGGCTCCGATGCACCGGCCTCCGCTGCCCGTGAAATCGCCTACTTCTTCTCCGACGCCGAGATTTGCCCTCGCGGCTGATTTCTGTCGAAAGAACCCCAAGGGAGCCTCGGCTCCCTTTTGTTTTTTGGTCATTCGGTCAATATCCACTTATTCTCCAGGTGGAAAGCCGGACCCATAATTTGTACAATGCCGCCCCCTGACGTAGGTCAGCCGATAATTTATGAAGTGTGTGAGCTGAGGCCCTTGATGAGCGAAACAAAAACCAACCTGCTGGATCTTGATCGAGATGCCATGCGCGCCTTCTTCGTCGAACTGGGCGAGAAGCCGTTTCGGGCAGATCAGGTGATGAAGTGGATCTATCACTTTGGTTGTGATGATTTCGATCAGATGAACAACGTCAACAAGGTGCTGCGCGAGCGCCTCAAGGCGATCGCCGAGATCCGGGCGCCGGAAGTGAGCCGCGAACAGCGCTCCTCCGACGGCACCATCAAGTGGGCGCTGCAGGTTGGCGGTCAGGAGGTGGAGACCGTCTACATTCCGGAAGAGGATCGGGCGACCCTGTGCGTCTCCTCCCAGGTAGGCTGCGCCCTGGAGTGCAAGTTCTGCTCTACCGCCCAGCAAGGCTTCAACCGCAACCTGAAAGTTTCCGAGATCATCGGCCAGGTATGGCGCGCTGCCAAGATCGTCGGCGGCAAGCGTCCCATCACCAACGTGGTGATGATGGGGATGGGTGAGCCGCTGCTCAACCTCGCCAACGTGGTACCGGCCATGCGCCTGATGATGGACGACTTTGGCTACGGCATCTCCAAGCGCCGGGTGACCATCTCCACCTCCGGCGTGGTGCCGGCGCTGGACATGCTGGGCGACCAGATTGACGTCGCCCTGGCTATCTCCCTGCACGCACCCAACGACAAGCTGCGCTCCGAGATCATGCCGATCAACGACAAGTACAACATCGAGGAGTTCCTCGCCGGTGTTCGTCGCTACCTCGGCAAGTCCAACGCCAACGGCGGCCGGGTGACCGTGGAATATGTGCTGCTCGATCATATCAATGACGACATGCAGCACGCCCACGAGCTGGCCAAGGTGCTCAAGGATACCCCGAGCAAGATCAACCTGATCCCTTTCAACCCCTTCCCGGGCAACCCCTATGGCAAGCCGAGCAACAGCCGTATCGACCGTTTTTCCAAGGTATTGATGGAGTACGGCTTCACCGTCATCGTGCGCAAGACCCGTGGCGACGACATCGATGCGGCCTGCGGCCAGCTGGTGGGGGAGGTGATCGATCGCACCAAGCGCACCATGAAAAATCGGATGCAACAGGATGGGATTTCCGTCAAAATGGTTTAACTTGCTAAGCCATTGTATAGTCAGGGAATGGATACACGTACATTGATCGTAGTGGCAGCGCTCTGCGCGCTGCCAGGTTGTGTTACCGAGACCACTTACGCTGGCCAGAATTCCACCCAGCGTGAAGTGGGGCCCGATCTCAAGGCGGCAGCCCAGACCCGCCTGGATCTGGGTATTCAGTATCTGCAACAGGGCAACGCCGAGCAGGCCAAGTTCAACCTTGACCGCGCGCTGCAGTATGACCCTGCCAACCCTCAGGTTTACGTCGGTTTTGCCTACTTCTACCAGCAGGTGGAAGATTTCAAGGCGGCCGAAGAGAGCTACAAGAAAGCCCTTGCCATGGATCCGTCCAATGCTGACGCGATGAACAACTATGGCGCCTTCCTTTGCAATCGTGGTCGCTTCGACGAGGCGGAAAAGGCCTTCCTGCAGGCCGTCAGCCAGCCCAACTACATCAAGATTGCCGATACCTATGAAAACGCGGCACTTTGCGCCGCGCAAAATCGCAGAAATGATAAAGCAAGCGAGTATTATCGCTTGGCCTTGGGGTATAATCCCCGCAATCCAAGGTTATTGCTGGACATGGCGGAGCTTTCCATGAAAGATGGCAAGCTGCCTGATGTGCAGGCCTATCTCGCCCGTTTTGCCGATGTGTCAGACGAGAACGAGAACAGTCTCTGGTTGAGATTGCGGCTGGCGCAGGCCATGGACAAACCGGCACTACTTCACCAATTCGGGACTGAGCTGGTAAGGCAATATCCCACTTCGCAACAAGCCAAGCGTTACTTAGCCAATGACTACTGAACAGCCACACGATTTTCAAGACGACTCCCAGGCAGTTGGCCCAGGCCAGCTGCTGCGCAACGCCCGTGAACAGCTCGGCTGGACACGAGAACAGGTTGCGTCTCGCATTCACCTTCGTCTGACTCTGATTGCCGCGATCGAATCGGATACGTATGACAAGCATACGTCCCATACCTTCATTCGCGGCTATCTGCGTACTTATGCCAAGCTGGTCGGTATCCCGGAAGAGACCATCCTCGCGGCTTATGACAAGCTGGGGCTGACTCCGCCCGACAACATCGACATGCAGAGCTTCTCTCGTCGCTCCCGTCAGCAGGCCAACGACAGCCGCCTCAAGGTTGTCACCTGGCTGGTGATCCTGGTGCTGATCGCGCTCTCCGTCGCTTGGTGGTGGCAGAGCACGGCGCGTCGCTCCGCCGGTGACGAGGCCCTGGCCGCGACTGAAATGGGCGCAACCAGCAACACCCCGAGCGCCACCGTGCCGCCGGCGGTGGACGTGGCTGACCCTGTGGTTGCTCCGGCAACTTCCGCTGCGGCCGCGACCTCGGTTGACCCCGTGGCGAGCGCCGCCGCGACCACGCTGCCGGTCGATGCCAGCAGCGCCGTGGCGACCACGGCTGTTGCGACCTCTGCCGCCACAGTCACGCAACCGGCTGCCGACACCGCCGCGAGCGAGCCGGCCAAGGTGCCCCAGCTGAAGATGAGCTTCACCGCCGACTGCTGGCTGGATGTCAAGGATGCCAAGGGCAAGACCCTGTTCAGCGGCCTCAAGAAGGCCAATGACGAACTGGTACTGGAAGGACCCGAGCCGCTCAAATTCATCATTGGTGCGCCCATGGCCGTCAATATCGAATATCAGGGCAAGTCCATCGACATGAGCCGTTACAACAACGGCCGGACTGCTCGCCTCTCACTGCCGCAGGAGTAATCTGTCCGCCATGTCCGCTCACGAATCTCCCATCATTCGTCGTAAATCCAGGCAGATCATGGTTGGTAATGTACCGGTTGGGGGCGATGCCCCCATCACGGTGCAGACCATGACCAACACCAAGACCACGGACGTGGCCGCCACCGTCGAGCAGATCCAGCGGATCGAGCGGGTTGGCGCCGACATCGTGCGGGTCTCGGTTCCCACCATGGAAGCGGCGGAAGCCTTCAAGCTCATCAAGCAGCAGACCCGCATTCCCATCGTCGCCGATATCCACTTCGACTACCGCATCGCCCTGAAAGTGGCCGAATACGGTGCCGATTGCCTGCGCATCAACCCAGGCAACATCGGCAACGAGGAGCGGGTACGTGCCGTGGTCGACTGCGCCCGTCACTACAACATCCCGATCCGCATCGGCGTCAACGGCGGCTCGCTGGAGAAAGACATTCAGGAGAAGTACGGTGAACCGACCCCGGAGGCGCTGCTTGAGTCAGCCATGCGCCACGTGGACTATCTGGATCGCCTGAACTTCGACAACTTCAAGGTGAGCGTCAAGGCGTCCGACGTCTTCCTGGCCGTCGGCGCCTATCGCCTGCTGGCCAAGCAGATTGAACAGCCGCTGCATTTGGGCATCACCGAGGCGGGCGGTTTTCGCGCCGGCGCGGTGAAGTCCGCCATCGGTCTTGGCATGCTGCTGAGCGAAGGCATCGGCGACACCCTGCGCATCTCGCTGGCCGCCGATCCGGTGGAAGAGATCAAGGTGGGTTTCGACATCCTGAAATCTCTGCGCATCCGTTCCCGCGGCATCAACTTCATCGCCTGTCCCTCCTGCTCCCGCCAGGAGTTCGACGTCATCGGCACGGTCAACGCCCTGGAAGAACGGCTGGAAGACATCATCACCCCGATGGATGTCTCCATCATCGGCTGCGTGGTGAACGGCCCGGGCGAGGCGCTGGTCTCGGATCTG
Organism: Aeromonas sp. QDB39; assembly: GCF_027707585.1. NCBI lineage: Bacteria > Pseudomonadati > Pseudomonadota > Gammaproteobacteria > Aeromonadales > Aeromonadaceae > Aeromonas > Aeromonas sp. QDB39. The sequence continues at coordinate 42,516 of NZ_JAPCIV010000034.1, forward strand.
GGTCTGGCGGGGGCGGCCAACAAGAGCGCCTTCTACGAGGGTGGTCAGCGGGTGGACCGGCTCGACAACAAGGATCTCATCCCGACCCTGGAGCGCCGCATTCGCGCCCGGGCCGCCATGCTGGATCCGGCCAACCAGATCCAGGTGGACGAGGGTTGAGCAACCAAGGGCCACTCAGGGTGGCCCTGTCTTTAGGTTGCTGATTTTACATCCCGCATTGGAATACCCTGATTTTACCTCGGGGTCGAAAATCCCTATAATGCGGCCAAATTTTACCTCTTTTTCTCGAGTATCAACGTGGCAAAACAGATCCAAGCTATTCGCGGTATGAATGATTGCCTGCCGGAGCAGAGCCCGGTATGGCAGAAAGTAGAACAGATCCTGCGCCAGGTCGTGGCCAGCTATGGCTACAGCGAAGTGCGCATGCCGATTGTCGAGCAGACCCATCTGTTCAAGCGCGCCATCGGTGAAGTGACCGACGTGGTCGAAAAAGAGATGTACACCTTTGAAGACCGCAACGGCGACAGCCTGAGTCTGCGCCCGGAAGGCACCGCCAGCTGCGTGCGTGCCGGCATCGAGCACGGTCTGCTTTACAACCAGGAACGCCGGATGTGGTACATGGGCCCCATGTTCCGTCACGAGCGTCCCCAGAAGGGCCGCTATCGCCAGTTCCACCAGTTCGGGGTCGAGCTGTTCGGCATCAACGGGCCGGACATCGATGCCGAACTCATCATGCTGACCCACCGCCTGTGGCGTCTGTTCGGCATCAGCGAGCACGTGACCCTGCAGCTCAACACCCTCGGTCAGAGCAGCGAACGTGCCGCCTACCGCGATGCGCTGGTGGCCTACCTGGAGCAGTACAAAGATCAGCTGGACGAAGAGAGCCAGCGCCGCATGTACAGCAACCCGCTGCGGGTGCTGGACTCCAAGGACGAGAAGGTACAAGCCATTCTGGTGGGTGCCCCGCGCCTGTTCGATCACCTGGGTGAAGAGAGCCTGGCCCACTTCGAGGGGCTCAAGCGCCTGCTCGAATCCGCCGGCATCCAGTACGAAGTGAACGAGCGGCTGGTGCGCGGTCTCGACTACTACAACCTCACCGTGTTCGAGTGGGTCACCAACAGTCTGGGTGCTCAGGGCACCGTCTGTGCCGGTGGTCGCTACGACGGTCTGGTGGAGCAGCTGGGTGGTCAGCCGACGCCGGCTGTGGGCTTTGCCATGGGCATGGAGCGACTGGTGCTGATGCTGGAGACCCTCGAGCTCAACGGCGATATCCGCCCGGCGGTGGATGTCTACCTGGCCATGGTGGGCGAGGGCACTGAACAGGCCGGTTTCCAGCTGGCCGAGCGGCTGCGCGACGCTCTGCCTGACTTGCGCCTGATGAGCCACTGCGGCGGCGGCAACTTCAAGAAACAACTCAAGCGTGCCGACAAGAGCGGCGCGGCCATTGCCCTGATCCTTGGCGAGACCGAGGTGCAAAACGGGGAGATCACCATCAAATATCTGCGTGGCCAGGCCGAGCAACAGACCGTCACGGTCGACGCCGCCATTGCCCTGCTGGCAGCCAAAGGAGAGTAAGCTGTGGAAGTTTATACCACCGAAGAACAACAGGTTGAGGTCATCAAGAGCTGGTGGAAAGAGAACGGAACCTCGGTGATCGCAGGAACTGTTATCGGTCTGGTTGGACTCTTTGGCTGGCGCTACTACAACGAGCATCAGCAGACCAGCCAGGAGACCGCCTCCCAGGCTTACAACGAGATGGCTGCCCAGCTGGCCAAGGGCGATGCCGCCGGCTTCGAGCAGGCGCAAAGCTTCATCAGCGCCCACAAGGGTGACTCCTATGCCGAACTGGCTGCCCTGCAGCTGGCCGCCGCCGCCGTCAAGGCCGGCAAGCTGGATCTGGCCGTCGAGCAGCTGACCCAGGTGGCCACCAGCGGTGACGAGAGCATTCGTCCCATCGCCGCCCTGCGTCTGGCCCGGGTTCTGAACGATCAGGGCAAGGCTGACGAGGCGCTGGCCCAGCTTGGCAAGATCAACAACGATGCCTTCAAGGCCCAGGTCGCGGAAGTGCGCGGCGACGTGCTGCTCAAGCAGGGCAAGGCCGAAGAGGCGCGCGATGCCTATCAGGCGGCGGCCGATGCCGGCGGCCTGCAGGGCAGCGCTGAGCTCAAGCTGAAAATGGACGATCTGGCATTGCCAGCGGTGACCACGGGTGAGGCTCCGGATGCGTAATCTGTTCAAGATGGTGGTGTTGGGGGCTGCGGTCTCCTTCGCCCTGCAGGGGTGCTCCCTGTTCAGCTCGGAAGAGGATCTCAACCCGATGGCGCCGCTGCCCAAGGTCGAGTCCGCCTTCACGGCCGATACCAGCTGGTCCTCCTCGGTGGGTGACGGCATCGGCGACTTCTACTCCCAGCTCAAGCCGGTGGTGGAAGAGGAGCGCATCTATGCCGCCGCTCGCGATGGCGACGTGACCGCCTTTGACCGCGAAAGCGGCAAGGAGCTGTGGAGCGTGGATCTGGCTGACTTGCCGATCAACGCCGACAAGCGCAGCGCCCGTCTCTCCGGTGGCCTGGTATCCCGTTACGGCAAGCTGTTCTTGGGTTCCGAGAACGGGGTGGTCTATGCCCTGAACCAGGAGAACGGCGAAGTGCTGTGGCAGACTTCGGTGCCGGGGGAAGTGGTGGCGAGCCCTGCCGTCGAAGATGGCCGGGTGGTGGTGCTGACCACCTCGGGCCGCCTGGTGGCGCTCGATACCGATGAAGGCAAGCTGCAGTGGACGCTGGCGGAAGAACAGCCGCCGTTGACCCTGCGCAGTGCCGGTGCCCCCATCATCACCAACGGCGCCGTGCTGTACGGCCGCGCCGATGGCAAGGTGGGCATCGCCCTGCTCAGCAACGGTCAGCCGGTGCGTCAGTCCAAGGTCGCCGACCCGCGCGGTGCCACCGAGCTGGATCGGATGGTCGATGTGGACGCCACCCCGCTGATCGCCGGCGATGAGCTCTATGCCATCGCCTATAATGGCCAGCTGATGGCGCGCAAGCTGATGACCGGTGACGAGGTATGGAAGCGCAAGTATTCCGGCTACCGCGACATGGCGGTGACCGGCAATGCCATCGTGCTGACCGACAGCCGCAGCCACCTGTTTGCGGTCGACCGTCGCAATGGTCTCGAGCTGTGGTCCAATACCCAGCTGGAAAACCGCACCGTGACCGCCCCCGTCATCCTGGGTGACTATGTGGTGGTCGGCGATGTGGAAGGTTACCTGTATTGGCTGGATCGTACCGACGGTACCATCAAAGCCATGCAGCAGCTCGACAGCAGTGGTCTGTACGCCGCCCCCCTGGTGGACGGTGACACCCTGTATGTGCAGAGCCGTGGCGGCAAGTTGTACGCTATCAAGCGTCCCTGATCGCCCGTCAATCTGAATATCCGGCTCCTGGTCTTCGGACCCGGAGCCTTTGTCGTCTTGAGAATGAGGCTTTTATGACTCCTGTAGTAGCCCTGGTGGGCCGCCCCAACGTGGGGAAATCCACCCTGTTTAACCGCCTGACCCGTACCCGGGATGCCCTGGTGGCTGACTTCCCCGGTCTGACCCGGGACCGCAAGTACGGCCAGGCGAAGTTGGGCGAGCTGGAATTTATCGTGGTGGATACCGGTGGTATCGATGGCACCGAAGAGGGGATCGAGCTGAAGATGGCCGAACAGTCCCTGCTGGCCATCGAAGAGGCCGACGTGGTGCTGTTCATGGTGGATGCCCGTGCCGGTTTGACCGCAGCGGATCAGGCTATCGCCGAGCACCTGCGCAAGACCCACAAGAAGGTGTTTCTGGTGGCCAACAAGACCGACGGCATCGACGGTGACTCCGCCGTGTCCGAGTTCTACGGTCTGGCCCTGGGCGAGGTCTACCAGATGGCGGCTGCCCACGGTCGTGGCGTCCTGAGCCTGCTGGAGCTGGCGCTGGCCCCCCATCTGGAGACTCTGGTCGACGCCGCTGCACAAGAAACCGCGCAGGATGAGGAAGAAGAGGACTTCGACGAAGAAGCCCTGCTGCGCATGGTAGCTGCCGGTGAACTCGACACCAAGGAAGACACCAAGGAGACGCCGTTCGCCGATCTGCCCATCAAGTTTGCCATCGTCGGTCGCCCCAACGTCGGCAAATCCACCCTGACCAACCGCATGCTGGGTGAAGATCGAGTCATCGTCTATGACATGCCGGGGACTACCCGCGACTCCGTCTACATCCCGATGGAGCGTGACGAGCAGAAGTACGTCATCATCGACACCGCCGGCGTGCGTCGTCGCGGCAAGGTGCACGAGACGGTGGAGAAGTTCTCCGTCATTAAGACCTTGAAAGCCATCGAAGATGCCAACGTCTGCCTGCTGGTGATCGACGCCCAGGAGACCATCACTGATCAGGACTTGAGCATCCTCGGCTTCGTGCTCAACACCGGCCGCTCCGTGGTACTGGTGGTGAACAAGTGGGATGGGCTGGATCAGAAGGTGAAAGAGGACGTCAAGAACGAGCTGGATCGTCGTCTGGGCTTCATCGACTTCGCCCGCGTGCACTTCATCTCCGCCCTGCACGGCAGCGGGGTTGGCCACCTGTTCGAATCCATTCAGGAGGCTTACCAGTCCGCCACCCGTCGTACCAGCACCGCCATGCTGACCCGCATCATGCAGATGGCGCAGGAAGACCACCAGCCGCCGATGGTGAACGGTCGCCGGGTCAAGCTCAAATATGCCCACGCCGGTGGCTACAACCCGCCGCGCATCGTGATCCACGGCAACCAGCTCAACGACTTGCCGGATTCCTACAAGCGCTACCTCATCAACTACTTCCGCAAGTCGCTGAAGATCATGGGGACGCCGGTCCGGGTCGAGTTCCAGGAGTCTGCCAACCCGTTCGAGGGCAAGAAAAATACCCTGACCCTGAGCCAGGAGCGTCAACGCAAGCGCCTGCTCAAGGCCAAAGCCAAGAAATAAGGCCCAGCGGCTGCCCTCACCGGCAGCCGTTTTTTCTAGGGCCAAGGGGAGGGGAATGTGCAGTGGGTGGGCCCACCGCACATTCACTTTGCGAGGAGCCAACCATGAGCCACCTTCACTGCCCTGCCTGTCAGGGCGAGCTGGACAGTCGCAGCCGCGAGACCACCTGCAGCCAGTGCCAGGCCCGTTTCCAGATCCGGGCCCTCTGCCCGACCTGCCGGCAGGAGCTGGAGCGGCTCAAGGCCTGCGGCGCGGTGGATTACTTCTGCAATCACTGCAACAGCCTGGTATCGAAGCGGGCAGTGGTCTTTGAGGTGAGCCCGCTGGCGGGGAATTGAGGCGATAAAAAACCCGGCAATTGCCGGGTTTATGCTGTGTGTTCTGCTATCAGCAAGGTGAAGGAGCGGTTTCGGCGCCATATCTTGCGTTTGATGTCATTGAGCTTGAGTTTGCGTCTGGGGCTCCAGCCGCACTTTGCTTTTCTGACCAGTGTCGTTCTTCTGCGAGCTCGCATCTTGGTCTCCTCCCATTGGGTGGCCATCCCGGCCTTGGGTGATGATGGGAGCCTATCTGAAAGTGCTGTCATCCCGAGTGCAAGTGAATGAAATAGCGCGATAAAAACAATTTCGGATAGGCTCCGGTATGGTCGGATGGTAACAGAGAAACCACCCGAAAAACAAACCTGTCAACAAGGGATCAGCGCAGGGTGATCTGCTTGACCACTTCGGCGATGACGGTGGGGCGCTCGGCACTGGGCGGCTCGCTGCTGTCGTCATCGTCTAGCTCTTCACGGCGGTGGGCTTTCTGCTGCTCGTTGTCGAGCCAGAGCAGGCTCTGGTAGTACTGGCGCACGTTGTTGACGTAGTTGCGCGCCTCGCCGCCACGGGCATAGCCGTAGCGTACCTTGCGATGCCAGCGCGACTGCTGCAGCAGCGGCAGCACCTCTTTCACGTCGCTCCAGGCATCGGGATTCTTGCCGAGCTCCTTGGTCAGGCGGCGGGCATCCATCATGTGGCCGTAACCGATGTTGTAGGCGGTGAGGGCAAACCACACCTTCTCGTCATCGGGCACCGAGGCGGGCACCTTCTCCATCATCTGCTCCAGATAACGGGCGCCGCCCTTGATGCTCTCCTCCGGGTGCAGCCGGTTGTTGACCCCCATCGCCTTGGCGGTGGGTTCGGTCAGCATCATCATGCCGCGCACTCCGGTGTAGGAGCGCGCCTCCGGATCCCAGTGGGATTCCTGATAGCTGATGGCGGCCAGCAGGCGCCAGTCCACCACGTTGGCGTGGGTCTTGAACAGATCCTGATACTTGGGCAGCAGGCTCTTGGCCCGCTGCAGGAAGGTGCGGGTGTCGACGAAGTCGAAATTCTGCACGTGGCCGAAGTACTTCTCGTCGAGCTTGGCGATGGCGCCGTCCATGAAGCGCTGGCCGAAGAAGTCGATGATGCTGGCGTAGAGGCTGTCGTCCGGCAGCTTGGTCATGGCCCAGGCCACGGTCTGGTTCTTGGCCAGGGTCATCCCCTCGGTGAGCTCGGGGTAGTAGCGCTGGGTGCGGGCCAGCACGGTATCCTGCACCACCGTGTAGTCAATCTTGCCGTCGGCCACCTGCTTGAGCAGCTCCTCCACGTCGGCATCCCGATTGGTGCTCCACTTCAGGTTGGGGTACTGCTTGGCGAGCTCCTTGAGCAGGTCTTCGCCGGTGGAACCGGCCGGCACCACTATGTTGCCCTTGAGATCGCCGATGTCCTTGGGCTTGGGAGAACCGTTGCGATAGACCAGCTTGGGGGAGACCTGATAGAAGCCGGGGCCGAAGCGAAAGAGCTGGCGCCGCTCCGGGGTGACCACGATGGCGGCGGCAGCCAGATCCAGCTTGCCCTTTTTCAGCAGTTCCACCAGTTCGGCGGTGGAGTAGACCGGCACTATGGTCAGCTTGACCCCCAGCCAGTCGGCATAACTCTGCGCCAGCTCGTAATCGAACCCCTGGGCGGTGTCGTCACGCTGGTAATAAGAGGTGGGGCCGTAGATGGTGCCAACCCGGATCTCGCCTCGCTGGCGGATCTGCTCCAGCTGGCTGGAGGGGGTGTAGAAGTCGCAACCGACCAGGGTCAGCAGCAACGTCAGCCCGATAAACAGTCGAAAAATGCAGCGCAAGTAGGTGAGTACCCTTGTTGAAAAAATCGGCATTTGTCAAAAAAGAGGCACCTTTATACCAGAGAGTGTGCACCGAGTCACACTGGGCAAAACAAGAAAAACGTTTGTCCGGCATGGGCCTGATCCCTATAATACGCGCGTCTCAATTCCCCCCCACTTCAACACTTGGTGAGAAAGGTCATATGGATATCTTGCGTGGTGCCCCCGCACTGTCTGAGTTTCGTGTCCAAAAACTGCTGCAACGCTTCGCGCAGATGAAACAGGAGAGAGGAGTAGAGATAGAGGATGTCTATGCCGAATACGTGCACTTTGCCGAGCTCTCGAGCCCGCTGTCGCCCCCGGAGCGAGCGACCTTGGGCCAGCTCCTGCGCTACGGCCCGACCATCCCCGAACACACCCCCAGCGGTCAGCTGTTTCTCGTTACCCCCCGCCCCGGCACTATCTCCCCCTGGTCTTCCAAAGCAACCGACATCGCCCACAACTGCGGCCTGAATCAGGTCAAGCGGCTCGAACGCGGCATCGCCTATTACGTGCAGGCCAAGGGTGAGCTGAGCGCCGCCCAGCGTGCCGACGTGGCCGCCGTGCTGCACGACCGCATGATGGAGACGGTGTTTGGCGAGATGAACGAGGCCTCCGCCCTGTTTGCCCATCATGAGCCGCGTCCCTTCACCCAGGTGGATGTGCTGGGCGGTGGTCGCGCCGCGCTGGCCGAGGCCAACGTGGCGCTCGGTCTGGCGCTGGCCGACGACGAGATAGACTACCTGGTGGAGAATTTCACCCGGCTGGGCCGCAACCCCAACGACATCGAGCTCTACATGTTTGCCCAGGCAAACTCCGAGCACTGCCGCCACAAGATTTTCAACGCCGACTGGACCATCGACGGTGAGCAGCAGCCCAAGTCGCTGTTCAAGATGATCAAGAACACCTTCGAGCAGACGCCGGATCATGTCCTGTCTGCCTATAAAGACAACGCTGCGGTGATGGAAGGGAGCCAGGGTGGCCGCTTCTTCCCGAGCCCGGCCAGCGGCGAGTATCACTATCATCAGGAGCGCGTCGACATCCTGATGAAGGTGGAGACCCACAACCACCCGACTGCCATCTCCCCCTTCCCGGGCGCCGCCACCGGCTCCGGCGGCGAAATTCGCGATGAGGGTGCCACCGGTCGCGGCGCCAAGCCCAAGGCGGGTCTGGTGGGCTTCTCGGTCTCCAACCTGCGCATCCCCGGCTTCGAGCAGCCCTGGGAGCAGGATTTCGGCAAACCGAGCCGCATCGTCAGCGCGTTTGACATCATGCAGGAGGGGCCGCTCGGCGGCGCCGCCTTCAACAACGAGTTCGGCCGTCCGGCCATTCTCGGCTACTTCCGTACCTTCGAAGAGCAGGTGCCGAGCCACAACGGCGTCGAGGTGCGCGGCTACCACAAGCCCATCATGCTGGCCGGCGGTATCGGCAACATCCGCAGCGAGCACGTCCAGAAAGGGGAGATCCCGGTGGGGGCTGCCCTCATCGTGCTGGGCGGCCCGGCCATGAACATCGGTCTGGGCGGCGGTGCCGCATCAAGCATGGCCTCCGGCCAGTCGGCCGAAGATCTCGATTTTGCCTCGGTGCAGCGCGACAACCCCGAGATGGAGCGCCGTTGCCAGGAGGTGATCGACCGCTGCTGGCAGCTGGGGGACGACAACCCCATCGTCTTCATCCACGACGTGGGGGCCGGTGGCCTCTCCAATGCCATGCCGGAGCTGGTGAGCGACGGCGAGCGCGGCGGTCGTTTCTCCTTACGCGCCATTCCGAACGACGAGCCGGGCATGAGCCCGCTCGAGATCTGGTGCAACGAATCCCAGGAGCGTTACGTGCTGGCGGTGGCCAAGGAGAAGCTGCCGCTGTTCAAGGCGCTGTGCGAGCGCGAGCGCGCCCCCTATGCCGTCATCGGCAGCGCCACCGAAGAGAAGCATCTCACTCTCTCGGATGAGCACTTTGACAACCACCCCATCGATCTGCCGCTGGATGTGCTGCTGGGCAAGACTCCCAAGATGCACCGCGAGGTTGCAAGCCTGCCGGCGCAGGGCAAGCCGCTGGCGCTCGATGGCATCACCCTGGGCGAGGCTGCCGAACGGGTACTGCGTCTGCCCACCGTGGCGGAGAAGTCCTTCCTCATCACCATCGGCGATCGCAGCGTGACCGGTCTGGTCAACCGCGACCAGATGGTCGGCCCCTGGCAGATCCCGGTGGCTGACTGCGCCGTCACCGCCGCCACCTACGACAGCTACCACGGCGAAGCCATGTCGATGGGCGAGCGCACCCCGGTGGCGCTGCTCTCCCACGCCGCCTCCGCTCGCATGGCGGTGGCGGAAGCACTCACCAACCTGGCGCCGGCCCACATCGGCTCGCTCAAGCGGGTCAAGCTCTCCGCCAACTGGATGGCGGCCGCCGGTCACCCGGGCGAAGATGCCGGCCTCTACGAGGCGGTCAAAGCGGTGGGCGAGGAGCTCTGCCCGGCCCTTGGCATCACCATCCCGGTGGGCAAGGACTCCATGTCCATGAAGACCCGCTGGCAGCAGGATGGCAAGGAGCACAGCGTCACCTCGCCGCTCTCCCTGCTCATCTCGGCCTTTGCCAGAGTCGAGGACGTGCGCAATACCGTCACGCCGCAGCTGCGTACCGATCTCGGTGAGACCGACCTTATCCTCATCGACCTTGGCAATGGCAAGCAGCGCCTCGGCGCCTCCGCCCTGGCCCAGGTCTATCGCCAGCTGGGTGACAAGGCACCGGATCTGGACAACCCGGTCCAGCTCAAGGGCTTCTTCAACGCCATCCAGGCGCTGGTGAGCGATCGCAAACTCGTCGCCTACCACGACCGATCCGACGGCGGCCTGTTCGTCACCCTGGTGGAGATGGCCTTCGCCGGTCACTGCGGTCTCGACCTGCAGCTGGATCGCATCGGCGGTGAGCTGCTGCCGGCACTGTTCAACGAAGAGCTGGGCGCCGTCATCCAGGTGCGCCGTGAAGACAAGGAGGCGGTGATGACTCTGCTGGCCGGTCACGGTCTGGCGGCTTGCTCCCATGTGCTCGGCACGGTGCGCGAGGGGGATCTCATCACCCTGCAGCGGGCCGGTCAGGAGGTTTACCGCGCCAGCCGTACCGCTCTGCGTACCATCTGGGGCGAGACCAGCTGGCAGATGCAGCGCCTGCGCGACAACCCGGAGTGCGCGGATCAGGAGCATGCCGCCCGTCAGGACGCAGCCGATCCTGGCCTGCAGGCCAAGCTCAGCTTCAACCCGGCCGAGGACGTGGCAGCACCCTACATTGCCCGCGGGGTCTCCCCCCGTCTGGCGGTGCTGCGCGAGCAGGGTGTCAACTCCCACGTGGAGATGGCGGCGGCGTTTGACCGCGCCGGCTTTGCGGCGGTGGACGTGCACATGAGCGACATCCTCGAGGGGCGCATCAAGCTGGATGCGTTCCAGAGCCTGGTGGCCTGTGGCGGCTTCTCCTACGGCGACGTGCTGGGGGCGGGTGAAGGCTGGGCCAAGTCCATCCTGTTCAACGACGGCGCTCGCGAGCAGTTCCAGCGCTTCTTCGAGCGCGGCGACACCCTCTCTCTGGGTGTGTGCAACGGTTGCCAGATGATGTCCAACCTGCGCGAGCTGATCCCGGGTGCCGATCTGTGGCCACGCTTCGTGCGCAACCGCTCCGAGCGCTTCGAGGCCCGCTTCAGCCTGGTGGAAGTGCAGGACTCCCCGTCGGCCTTCTTCGCCGGCATGGCGGGCTCGGTGATGCCGATTGCCGTCTCCCACGGGGAAGGGCGAGTGGAGGTGCGCGATGCCGCTCACCTGGCTGCGCTGCAACAGAGCGGGCTGGTGGGGCTGCGTTTCGTCGACAACCGCGGCCAGGTGACCGAGCAGTACCCGGCCAACCCGAACGGTGCACCGGCGGGTATCACCGCGGTCACCACCACGGACGGGCGCGCCACCATCATGATGCCGCACCCGGAGCGGGTGTTCCGCACCGTGGCCAACTCCTGGCACCCGGACAACTGGGGCGAGGACGGCGCCTGGATGCGGATGTTCCGCAACGCCCGGGTACGTCTGGGTTAAGCGCACATCGCAAACAAAAAACCGGCCCCTGCGGCCGGTTTTTTTATGACGGCTTGCCGCTAGAACTGGCCGTGGCCCAGCTCATGGGGGGTGAAATCCCCGCGATCGAGGATGCGCAGGCAGGCATCCACCACCGCTGCATCCAGCTTGCTGCTGCGCAGTTCGATGATGTGGGCCCTGGCCTGGGGAATGCCGAGGGCGGCGCGGTAGGGACGATCGGAAGACATGGACTCGACGATGTCGGCCACCGTGAGGATGCGGGCCTCCAGCAGGATCTGCTCGCCCTTGAGCCCCGCCGGGTAGCCGGAGCCGTCGATGAACTCGTGGTGCTGGTGGATCATCTGGGCGATGGGCCAGGGCAGGGCGATGTCCTTGAGCACCTGATAGCCAGCGCCCGGGTGCTCCTTGACCAGGTTGAACTCCTGCGGGGTCAGTCGGCCCGGTTTGGTGAGGATGTCGAGCGGCACCTGGATCTTGCCGATGTCGTGCACCATGGCCCCCAGATAGAGTCCCCGCAGCCGCTTGTCGTCCAGCTTCAGCTCGCGGCCGATGGCCAGCGCCAGGGTGGCGACATGCTTCTGGTGACCGGCGGTGTAGGGATCGCGCTGCTCCAGCACGGCGGCAATGGCACCGAGGGCATCTTCCAGCGCCAGCTCCAGCTGGCGGGCGTGCAGCACCTTGTCGCGCTGGGCGGTGAGATAGGCCTGCTGGGTCGCGCGGGCCTGCAGGCCGTAGGCAAGGTAGTCCGCCAGCTGGCTGAAGAGGTGCACCTCTTCGTCGGTGAACGGGCGGGCCTGTTCACTGTGAATGAGCAGGCCGCCATGCCCGCCGGCGTGCCACTGCAGCGGCAGCAGCAGACGGGCGCGCAGGGTGGCCGAGTGGTGCACCAGCGCGCTGGCCAGGGCTTCGTTGCACGGCGCCCCGGTGCCGATGGCCTGATGCAGGGCGGGATCCCGGGTCAGCCAGTCGTCGCTGGCAAACCAGACCGCGTTGCCCGCCTGCGCCAGCACCTGCAGGGTGTGCTGGTCACTGTTTTCCTGCAGCACGGTGACGAGGGGAAAGCGGCCGTCGAAGGTGATGGCGTCGCAGATCTCCTGCAACAGGGTCTGCTCATCATCTTGCTTGAGCATGGCGTGCTGGGCGCGGCCGATGGCCTCCAGGGTCCAGGTGTACTGCTGCAACCGCTCCTGCTGCTGCTTCTTCTCGGTGATGTCATCGAAGAAGACCCCGACGCCGACCACCTGGCCCAGCTCGTCGTGCAGGGGAAACTTGGTAGTGCTGAGCCAGCGGGCCTCACCTCCCTTGAGATAGGGTTCCTCGTGGCGCTGGGTGGTGCCACTGGCCATGACCCTGAGATCGTCATCCCGATAGCGCTTGGCCAGTTCGGCCGGGAAGAAGTCGGCATCGCACTTGCCGACCAGTTCGGCCGGGGTGAGGGCGAGATTGTCCGCCAGCAGCCGGTTGCAGGCGATGAAGACGGAGCGGGTGTCTTTGAGCAGCACCCGATAGGGCAGCTGATCCATCACCTGGCCAAGCAGGGCGGCCGTGGGCTGCGGGGGAAAGAGCGGTGCGGGTCTTGAACTCATTTCATCCAGCCTCGGTCAAAGGGGAGCAAAGCGATAACCCGCCTGCCACACGGCGAAACAGGCGCTGACCACCTGCTCGTCGTAGTGGACGCCGGCATAGCGGGTCAGTTCGGCAAAGGCATCGGTGAGGGACATGGCTCGCCGGAACGGGCGGTGGGCCGTCATGGCGGCGAGGGAGTCGGCGACCCGGATGATGCGCGCCTCCAGCGAGATAGCATCCCCCTGCAGCCCTTGCGGATAGCCGCTGCCGTCCAGATTCTCATGGTGCTGCTGCACGATGGCGGTGATGGGCCAGGGGAAGTCTATCTGCTGCAGGATTTCACACCCCGCCTGCGGGTGCTGCTTGATGAGCTCGAACTCCACCTCCCTCAGTGCGCGGGGGCGGGTGAGGATCTCCGCCGGGATCTGCAACAGGCCGATGTTGTGCACCATGGCGGCGAGGCCCAGCCCGTCGAGGCGTTCTTGGGAAAGTTGCAGATGCTGGCCGATGGCCAGTGCGAGATCGTGCACGCGCCGCTCGTGGCCCGCAGTGCCGGGATCCTTGTGGGCGATGGCGGAGGAGAGAGCCGCTATGGTCTGGAACAGCAGAGTGCGTTGCTGCTGCTCGCTCTCCTTGATATGGGTGATGTCGACCAGGGCACCGATGATGCCGGCCACCTCACCCTGATGGTCGTAGAAGAGATCCTTGAAGTTGAGCACCTGATAGCGGTGGCCGCTGCGATCGAACAGGGTGTGCTCGAAATATTGCGGCTGCCTGCTGCGCAGCACCTCCAGGTCTGTCTCTTGATCAGATCTTGATCCCCTGCGCCATCAGATCCTTGGCGGCAAGAAAACCCTCCATTTTACTTTGCAG